>JBIIGP010000166.1:0-4857 GCA_044236415.1 Acidimicrobiales bacterium
GTGCTGCCCACGAACGCCAGCGGCAAAGTTGTGAAAGTAGAACTTCGCGAAATGGGTCGCGCCGAAATGGCAAAGCTCGAGTCGGGTAACGGAGCCTGAAGCCCGTGCCGCTGCCCGCTGCTCCCTTCACTGCTGACTACGCCAATCTGCTCGAACTCTTCGACGCAGTTGTGGCGCAGTGCGGCGATGTTGAAGCGTTCGTTGACGGCAATGGTCCGGCTGCTGATCGGGCCCGCATGACATTTGCGCAATGGGCGCGTGCTGCCGATGGCGTCGCGACGCGACTGACAGCAATGGGTGTAGAGCAGGGCGATGTGGTCGGTATTTCGTTGCCGTCATCGATCGAATACGCCGTTGCGTATCAAGGTGTCGTACGAGTCGGCGCAATCGCCAGCGGCATGAACCCAAAGTTGGGCCTCGCCGAAACTGAGCACATCATTGCCAAGTCCTCACCGAAGGTGATCATCACCGACGCGCTGAATGTGACTGACCCCTCGGTTGCGGTGCTGTCCGTTGATGAATTGCGCGACGCGTACGCCGATGAAGCATTTACTGCGCGGCCCACGATTGTCGATACCGATCTTCTCGCCATCGTGTGGACCTCAGGCACAACCGGTAAGCCCAAGGGCGCGATGTTCGATCACGCGTGCTTGCGGGCCATGACTCGGGCTGCTGGGCCGCTTTCTGCAGTGGGCGACCGGCGATTGTCGCCACTCCCATTCGCTCACGTTGGGTACATGACTCGTGTGTGGGATGAACTGATGCACGCCATCACCACCATTATTTGCCCGACGCCGTGGACAGCAACTGGTGCGCTCAGGCTCATTGAAGAAGAACGAGTCACTGTCGGCCAGGGCGTTCCTGCTCAGTGGCAGATGATGTTGGCGCTTCCCGATCTCGCGACGACTGACACTTCGTCGCTTCGTATTGTTTCTTCGGGCGCAGCCCGCATTCCACCGGAAATGGTCGACGCCATGCGCGATCGATTCAAGTCTCCCGTGGTTGTTCGCTACACGAGCACAGAGGCGTGTGTTTCTACCGGCACATCGCTCGACGATCCCGATGATGTCATTTGCAACACCGTTGGAACTCCCGGTGCAGGCGTGGAAATGCAATTACGCCTAGACGATGGTCGCGGCCGCGTTGTGGTGGCGACTGACTCCGGTGAAACCGAAGTCGGAACGGTGTGCCTTCGCAGTCGGGCAATGATGCGCGGGTACTGGCAGGAACCTGAACTCAGTGCCGATGCAATCGATGAAGATGGCTGGTTGCTCACCGGCGACCTTGGATTCCTTGACGTTCGTGGTGATCTTCACTTGGCCGGGCGCAGCACCGAGATGTACATCCGTGGTGGATACAACGTGTACCCGATTGAAGTTGAGAACCACCTCGGGCAGCATGAGCTTGTCGATCGCGTTGCGGTCACCGGCACGGCCGCACCTGTTCTTGGCGAAATCGGTGTTGCGTTTGTTGTGCCGGCCGATGCGTCGAATCCACCAACCCTTGAACAGCTGCGGGCATGGTGTAACGAGCGGCTGGCGTCGTACAAAGCCCCCGATGCGCTCGTGTTGCTGAATGAATTGCCGCTCACGGCAATGTCGAAGATTGATAAACGAGCGCTAGCCCCCGCAGCAGCCGAAGCCGAAAAGGCGTGGGAACGATGATGTATTTCCAAACTCAGAAGGAGAAATAAGCAATGGGTATTTGTGACGGACGTGTTGTCATCATCACTGGTGCTGGTCGTGGCCTTGGTCGCGAGCATGCACTGGCATTTGCCGCTGAAGGCGCCAAGGTTGTGGTGAACGACGTCGGCGCATCGCTTCAGGGCGATGGCAATGACATGAGCCCAGCGCAAGAAGTTGTTGACCTCATTCGCGCCAATGGCGGCGAGGCCATTACCAACGGCGACGACATCGCCGATTGGGATGGTGCCGGACGTCTTGTGCAGAGCGCTATCGACACCTTTGGTGGTCTCGACACCGTTGTGACCAACGCAGGCATCGTGCGCGATCGCATGTTCGTAAACATGAGTGTCGATGAGTGGGACGCCGTCATCCGCGTTCATCTCCGTGGCACCTTCTGCCCGGTGAAGCATGCGGTCGATTACTGGCGCGCCGAATCGAAAGCTGGCCGCCCTCGTGAGGGTCGCGTTGTCACCACGTCGTCAGGCGCAGGACTTCACGGTTCCATTGCCCAGACCAATTACTCGGCAGCCAAAGCTGGTATCGCAACCTTCACGATCAATATCGCTGCCGAACTCGGACGCATCGGCGTGAATGCCAACTCAATTGCTCCGTCAGCTCGGAGCCGTATGACCGAAGAAGCCTTTGCCGAAATGATGGCCAAGCCCGAAACTGGTTTCGACGCAATGGACCCCGCCAACATTAGCCCGCTTGTGGTGTGGCTTGGTAGTGGCGATTGCAACGTGTCCGGGCGTGTCTTCGAATGCGCCGGTGGCCTCATCAGCCTTGCTGATGGTTGGCAGGTAGGCGCCGAGTTCGACAAGGGCGCCAAGTGGGATCCCGCCGAAATCGGTTCAGTTGTCGACGATCTTGTGAAAGCCGCCCCTGCACCGTTCCCGGTTCACGGAACCTGATCGGCGACCGAAGCAAATGAGCGATACCACCGCCACAGACGGTCGAGTCATCGGGGAGCGGGCGCTGCAAACGCGCCGTCGAATCCTCGAAGCCACTGCTGCGCTGCTGCGCGACCAGGGTGCGCTCGATGTGAAGGCGATGGATGTTGCTCGCGAAGTCGGAACTTCGCCGGCGACCTTCTACCAGTACTTCGCCGATGTTGAAGATGCGATCTTCGCGTTGGCGCTTGAGTTGCCAGAGAAAGTTGCGCCCATTCAGGCACAGTTTGAAAGCGATTGGTCGGGGCCTGCGGGCCTCAACCTCGCTCGTCAGGCAGTGTCTGACTACACCGATTTTTGGGATGAAAACGCTGCGGTACTGCGGGTGCTGTTGCTTCGTGCCGATGAGCGCGATGAGCGCTTTCGTCAGGTTCGACGTGACTACAACGCACCGTTCATGACTGCGATGGTCGCCAAGGTTCGTGTCGCTCAAGAGGCTGGTCGAATTGCTGACGCGATCGATGCTGAAGCAACCGCAGGCGCCATGCTCGCAGCCCTTGATCGACTCCCCAACTATCGAGAAGGTTTCGAAAAGCGCGGCACAACTCGCGAGGCGATGATCGAGACCGTTGCTCGACTCTTACATTCCGCACTGACCGGAGAACCGCTCGGCTGAACGCCGAAGCAATTACCAGCCGCGGTATTCGACGTCGCGACGTTCTTTGAACGCAGCGACACCTTCTTGGAAGTCCTGGGTGTAGGAAGCCATTTCCTGCGCCCAGGCTTCGTCTTCAAACGCGCCGTGGCGGTTGGAGTCGAGGCTGCGGTTGAGGAGCCACTTCGACAACATGATGGCGCGGGTGGGTGATCCGGCCAGACGGCCAGCCCATTCGCCAGCAGCAGTCATGAGTTCGGCTTGCGGGACAACCTTGTTCACGAGACCAACGCGCTCGGCTTCGGCGGCTTTGAGATCGTCACCGAAGAAGATGAGTTCCTTGGCCTTCTGCATGCCGATGAGGCGGGGGAGCATGTAGGCGCCGCCACCGTCGGGGGTGATGCCACGACGCACGAACACTTCGATGAACTTGGCGTTGTCGGCGGCGATCACAAGGTCGGAAGCGAATGCGATGTGGGCGCCAATGCCAGCAGCCGTTCCGTTGACTGCGCAGATGACCGGCTTCTCGCAATCCATGATCGAAGCGATGAGACGCTGAGCGCCGCGCTTGATGTTGCGGCCAACATCGCCAAGCACCTTGTCAGGAGCATCGGCCGGGCCAGGGTTCACAGGGATGGTCGAGACGCGCAGGTCGGCGCCGGTGCAGAAGTGACGCTCGCCAGCTGCGGTGATGATGACGCAACGAATGTTGAGATCATTCGACGCGCCTTCCATGAGCGAAATGGTGAGGTTGCGCTGATCGGGGGTGATGGCATTGGCCGCATCGGGGCGGTTGAGAGTGAGCGTGGCCACGCCGTTGTCGGAGATCTCGAAGAGGATGTCGGTGCCGAGAATGCCGTTGGGATCGTTTGCGTAGGTCGGTGCAGTCATGGAGGAGTTTCTACCATTCCGCACCCTTGGGCCCGGCCGGTCCGGTTAGGTTCGGGCCATGGACTCGCAGAAATTCGACGCATTGTTTGATCTCACCGGCCGCACTGCCATTGTCACCGGCGGAACTCGGGGTATCGGCCGGGCTATTGCCGAAGGCCTTATCTGCGCCGGTGCCAACGTCGTGGTCGCCAGTCGCAAGGCCGATGCTTGCGAAGAGACTGAGAAGCATCTGAATGTCTTGGCTGCCGGCGCCGCAAAGGGTGGCCGAGCACTCGGCGTTCCAACCCATATGGGCGATATCGATGCGCTGAACGGCCTGGTCGGTGCGACAGTCGCCAAGTTCGGTGGCGTCGACATCATCGTGAACAACGCGGCAACTGGATTGGCTATGCCAATCGGCGAGTTCACGCCTGAAGCATGGGACAAACAATTCGAAGTCAATCTTCGCGGCCCGATGTTCCTCATTCAGGCCGCGCTTCCGTATCTCGAACAAAGTGAGCACGCGTCGGTCATCAATGTCATTAGTGCCGGTGCGTTTCTTGCTGGTCCGCAGGTCTCGATGTACGCCGCGGCGAAAGCTGCACTTATGTCTTTCACTCGTTCGTTCGCCAGTGGTCTGGCGAAGAAGAACATTCGCGTCAACGCGCTTGCCCCCGGTACCGTCGATACCGACATGGTTCGGGCGAACTCACCGGAAGCGCAGGCCTCGATGGCCGCAGCCTCGCCCATGAAGCGA
>JBIIGP010000167.1:0-4853 GCA_044236415.1 Acidimicrobiales bacterium
CAGATCGCCGCCAGCGCAATAGGCGACATCGCCGGCACCAGTGAGGATCACGCAGCGAATGGAATCGTCGGAATCGGCGAGGTCCCATGCGTCGGCGAAGCGCACGAGCATGTCGGGTACCAACGCGTTTCGACGATGCGGTCGATTCATCGTGAGGACGAGCACTGGTCCCTCACGTTCGACAAGAAGGCTCGGTGCATCGGTTTCAGTCATGGGTTCCCCTTTGTTGCAAGCATTTCTAGAGCGATTTACGTTCGACTTTTCCGAGCGAAGTGCGTGGAAGTGCATCGAGAATCTCAATGCGTCGTGGCGCACAGTATGCAGGAAGCGTCTGTTTCACGTGGTCTCTGAGTTCTTCGAGCGTGGGCGGTGCCGATGAGTCGGCTGCCACCACGACGGCGGTGACGATAGCGCCCCATTCGTTGTCAGGTCTTCCAACGATGGCTACTTCGTTGACCGATGGCAGTGCGGAAATCGATTCTTCAACTGGCGCGGGCCAAATCTTCTCGCCGCCAGAAATGATGAGGTCACCGCGACGGCCATGCACAACGAGACGACCGTCGACAATTTCGCCGGCATCGTCGGTAGGGAACCAGCCATCGTTTGTTCGGGGGTCGGTGTCGTCCCGATAGCAACGCAACAACATGTCGCCGCGTACCTGGATTTCACCGTCGACGATGCGAAGTTCGACGCCGGGGAGGATGTCGCCGTCGAACACAACGGCGCTGCCGGTCTCGGTCATGCCGTAACTCGCTCGGCAATTATCGGGAAGGTTTTCAGGCGCTGCTTGACCACCAACAATGATGCGACGGAAGAGGCTCGGATCAACACGGGCGAGTGTGGTTGGAACAAGCGAGGTGAGTGTCGCGCCTTCTCGAGCCGCGTTCTCTACCGCCTCACTATCGAATCGATCGTGAATCACGAGTGGAATTTCAAATGTTTGTGACCGAACCACGATGGCGAGACCAGCGATATGGGTTAGCGGAAGGCAACACAGCCACTGATCGCTTGAGGTGTCAACGCCGAGTGCGGTTGAAGTTGATCGTGCCGATGCCTCAAGCGACGCATGAGTGTGGACCACACCCTTCGGTGTCCCGGTGCTTCCAGAGGTGGCGATGACGAGGGCGTCGCCAGCGTCGACCTGACGGCCGTTGAGACGCAGTTCGGTTCCGTCGGCCTCAATGATGCGAGTGGGGGCGAGCGCAGCAATGAGCGAGTCGCGGGCCGCATCGGGGAGGCGAGGGTCGAGGGGCATCGCCGCGTCGCCGCGTTCCCAGATTCGAGAGAGGGTCTCGACAAAGCCCTGGCCGGTTTGGGCGATGGCCACTAATTCCTGCATTGGGATGAGGCTAGGCCTCAGATTCGGCGGGATTGGCCTCCACCGACCACACTTGCCGCTTATGAAGGACTGGATTGCTGGAGCCCGACCTCGAACCCTGCCTGCGGCTCTCGTGCCCGTGCTTGTTGGAACTGCCGCTGCCGCAGGAATGAATGGCGACACGAACGCGCTGAAAGGCCTCTTCATCTGGCGCTTCGTGGCTGCGCTCGTTGTCTCACTGGCTCTGCAGATCGGCGTGAACTACGCCAACGACTATTCCGATGGAATTCGCGGAACCGATGCCGATCGTGTTGGACCGATGCGCCTCACAGGGTCAGGACGTAAGAGTCCCGGTGCGGTGAAGCGCGCTGCGTTCCTCTCCTTCGGTGTCGCCGCAGTCGCTGGTCTCTGTCTTGCTGCGGCCACGAGCTGGTGGTTGATCGCAGTTGGCCTCGTGGCAATCGCTGCTGCGTGGTTCTATACCGGAGGCCCTCGTCCCTACGGCTATGCCGGTTTGGGCGAAGTGTTCGTGTTCGTGTTCTTTGGAGTTGTGGCGACGACCGGATCGGCATTCGTGCAGATCGAACGAATTACGCCGCTCACTCTTCTGGTTTCGATACCGGTTGGTCTCTTTGCGACCGCGCTACTCGTGGTGAACAACCTTCGCGATATCCCGGGTGACACCGAATCGGGTAAGCGAACGCTGGCCGTTCGTCTTGGAGATAAACGGACACGGATCTTCTACATCGTGCTCGTAGTACTGCCATTCCTCACGGTGCCGTTCTTGTGCGGACTCTCGCAGCGTCCCGCTGGTGCATTTTCGATGTTTGCCGTTCTTCTTGCTCGCAAACCGGTGCAACGTGTGATTGAAGGGGCTCGGGGTCCGGCCCTGATCCCAGTTCTCGGCGCAACGGGGAAGGTTCAGCTGGCCTTCGGCGTGTTGATCTCGGTGGGATTGTTTATCGGCGGCTGATCACAGCGTTTCTGACAGCCACTTTGTAATTACCGACGCGGTTGCTGTCGGATTTTCTAACTGCGCGCTGTGCCCGGCGTTATCAATGAGTTGTATCGAAGCATTCGTTCCGATTGATTCGACGAGACGATGGCCAAGGTGTGTGAATTTTTCGTCGTTGGCGCCAGCGATGACGAGCACTGGCATGGTGAGCTCGCCCAGGCGACTCCATAAAGATTCCTGAGTACCGGTTCCGCACAGTCGCAAGCTTGAGGCCAAATCAGCCGCCGAGTTCGTGGCTCGAAGTTCGCGAAACGATTGTTCGGCGGTGAGCGATGCAAACAGTGGTTGCGAAAGCCACTCGTCAAGGAACGCTTCGACGCCGATGTCCTCGAGATGATCAGCAAGTGACTCATCGGCAACGCGACGCAGCTTGCGTTCTTCCTCACTATCGAGTCCGGCCGTGGCACCGATAACGACGAGTCGTTCGACGAGTTGAGGATGGCGAAGCGCGAGATGGAGGGCGACGCGGCCTCCGAGGGAATAACCGATGACGATGCTCCGCTCGATGCTCGAAGCAACGAGCGCGGTTGTTTGTTCCAGGTCGGCGCGGACCTCGCCCGAACCACCATGGCCGGGCAGGTCAATTGCTACCACCGAGTGGGTCGCGGAGAGTTTGTCGGCAAAGGGCCCCCAGCAGGCGGCAGTTTGGGTGAAGCCGTGCAGCAGCGCGATCGGAGGGGCGTCAGTGGGGCTGCCGGTCCGAACGCTGGAGAGATGGGGAGAAGCCACCCGCTCAGCGTAGAGGCGGGCTGGCGCGGACCGTAGGCTGCAGTCATGGCCGACGAGGACAATGGGGTACTCAACGCAACCTTCTGCGCCACCCTCGTCGACGAGTGGGTTCGTAACGGACTGACCGATGCAGTTGTCTGTCCTGGTTCCCGCTCCACGCCAATGGCAGTCGCACTCGTTGTCGACGGCCGCGTGCGAGTTCACGTTCATCACGATGAACGGTCGGGATCCTTCATGGCCCTTGGGCTCGCTCGTGCAACGGGCCGTGCAGTTCTTGTGCTCTCAACGAGCGGAACCGCTGCGGTTGAGTTCCACCCTGCGGTTGTCGAAGCCGAACTTGATCGAGTGCCACTCCTCGTCGTGACTGCTGATCGCCCTCCGCGTTTGCGTGGCATAGGCGCGCCGCAAACAATTGATCAGGTCGACCTCTACGGATCATCAGTTCGGCTGTCGATCGATGCTCCTGTTCCGGCCACATCAAATCGTTCTTCGTGGCGCGCGCTCGCGCGACGCACCTGGTGGGCGACCGCCGGGGCTGATCCTGGCCCGGTGCACTGCAATCTCCCGTTCGACGAACCACTCGTTGGCACTCCAGCCGACTTGCCCACTCTCGACGACTCGCAACACGCCGTTGTCGATCTCGGCGACCCGTTTACAGACCCCGGGGCATTGCCTGCGTGCGGCCTCATCATCGCCGGAAGCGGCATCGACGACGCAGGTGCAGTCTTGCTTTTGGCCGAGAAACTCGGCTGGCCGGTGCTCGCTGACCCAAGGAGCGGATGCCGAGTTGAGCACCGTTGCGTTATTGCCCACGGAGACACACTCCTTCGTTCGGTCGGTGCTCAGAGCGATGTCGAAATGGTCATCCGATTCGGAGCGCTCCCAGCGTCGAAGGTGATTGGCGAATGGGTGGCGTCTTCTTCTGTTCCTCATGTTCATGTGGATCCGACTGCAGTAGTGAATGATCCGGCGCGTTCAGTGACTCATCGCGTTCGCCAATCAGCGGGCAACTACGCGAATTCTGTTTCTGCGCTCACTGAGCCCGTGGATGATCAGTCATGGCTCGACCGTTGGCGTCGAGCCGACGATGCTGTTGAAGAGGCGTTCGCAGTAGCTCTGGGAGCGGCAACGTCAATTACCGAACCTGGAGTTGCGCGCAACGTCGTCGCAGCGGTTCCTTCTGGTGGAACGCTCGTCGTTTCCTCGTCAATGCCAGTTCGCGACGTTGAGTGGTTTAGCGCTCGACGCGAAGGACTCACTGTGCTGTCGAACCGCGGAGCGAACGGGATCGACGGCGTCGTCTCCACTGCTGTTGGTGTTGCGCTTTCAGGAGTGCCGACCGTATTGCTTATTGGCGATGTTGCATTCCTGCACGACACGAACGGTCTGCTGGGTCTCGATGCTCGTGGTGTCGACCTCTGCATCGTTGTGGTCGATAACGATGGGGGAGGGATCTTTTCCTTCCTGCCCCAAGCGTCGGCGCTTGAACCCACACAGTTCGAACAACTCTTTGGCACGCCCCACGGAGTCGACTTGTCAATGCTTGCTCATGCCCACGGACTGCCAGTGCTGGAAGCGTCTGATGACCTGACCGTTGGTCTGGCTGTCGAAGCTTCGATGGCAACGGGTGGGGTGCATGTGGTCATCGCCCGATCAAACCGTTCCGAAAATGTTGCCGTTCACGAGAAATTGCATCAGGCCGGCATCGCTGCCGCAGCAGCATCTGGTTGGACTACGGCCTAACGATTGCGCCGAGCATGGTTTGAAGCTTTGCGCGAGTTTCGGCGAGTT
>JBIIGP010000168.1:0-4814 GCA_044236415.1 Acidimicrobiales bacterium
AGTTGTTACCGGCGGAGCCGGATTTATCGGTTCCACACTGACCGATCGACTCCTTGCTGAAGGTCATTCAGTTACGGTCATCGACAACTTGGCGACAGGGCATCTCTCAAATCTGGAGGGCGCCCATCCCGCCGGGGATCGCTTCCAATTTGTCGAGTTAGATGTTCGCTCCACAGAGATTCCCGCTGCGCTCGCCTCGGCTGCACCCGATGTCGTCTTCCACTTGGCGGCACAAGCCGACGTCCGGGTCTCAGTCGAACGGCCACTGTTTGATGCCGAAGTAAATGTCCTGGGTGGACTGAATGTGATTGAAGGCGCGCGCTTGGCGGGAGCCCGAAAGGTCGTTGTGGCCTCAAGCGGCGGAACGATCTATGGCGATCCTTTGCCGGAAGATCTTCCTGTTGACGAGCAGCATTCGCAGCATCCCATCTCGCCCTACGGCGTGGCCAAGAAAGTTATTGACGACTACCTCCACGCCTTTCGGTTCCTTCACGGACTCAACTACGCGGCGTTGGCGCTCGCCAATGTGTACGGACCACGACAGGATCCTCACGGCGAAGCAGGCGTTGTAGCCATCTTTGCCGGTCGCCTTCTGAACGGTGAGGGCTGCCGAATCTTTGGCGACGGCGAACAAACCCGCGACTTCGTATTCGTCGACGATGTCGTCGACGCGTTTGTTCGAGCTGCCGACAGCGGTGACGGGGTGCTCTGCAACATTGGCACCGGCGTAGAGACCTCGGTGAACAGTCTCTATCGGGCAATGGCCAACGCCGCTGGCGTTTCAGCCGACGCTATGTATGAACCGGCACGAACTGGTGAGCTTGCTCGTTCCGCTTTGAACCCGGGCTTCGCTGGCAAGCAGCTCGGTTGGTCGCCTCAGACGACACTCGAAGCTGGAGCACTGGCGACGCTCGATTGGTTCCGAACGCAGGCGTAAGTCTCAGTTCTTCAGCGCGTTCCAAACGTTGAGGAATTTTCGACGCAGACGCATGGGCAGGAGGGACTCAAGTTCTTCGAGCTTCGCCTTCGTTTCGTGAAGTTGAAGCCGGTAGCTCTCTGCCCGTGGTTCCCACTCACCGAAAAGTGAGTTTCTGCTTCGGTTGTGGGAAAGATCGACAGTCATATCTCGATCGCGTGGATCGAACGACGCCACGATCAATCCGTCGCCGCTGTAGGACTCCGACACTGAATGTTCAGCGATGATGTGAGCGCCTGACCACAACAAGATGTCGAGTACCTGCTGATGAGTGGTTGCGCTCCCCGTGATCCAGAGATCGTGTGTACTCACGATAAGGAATCGCACCGCGCCTTGACGGAGTCGCTCGCTTGCACGAATGAGGAGGGGAACCTCGCCGCCTTGGATGTCGGAAAGTAGGACATCGACCTGTTCGATCTCACACGCGGCCAAAAGCGAATCGAGGTCGTGCGAAGGGAGATCAACCGGGTTGGGATTGGTTTCGGTAACAAACCCGCGGACTGAACCGCCACCAATGCCAATCGCAGCGTTGATGAATGTTCCGGTTCGGTCGTTGATGGCGAAGTTTCGTTTTCCGACCTCGAGGTGATGTGCATCGGGTTCGAGGCAGATTGCGTTGCCTTCGGGAAAATCATTGAGAAACCAGAGGCTGTAGTAGGCCCAGAAACTCCCGAGTTCGATCATCGTGGGTGGACGATCGCCTGGCCGAGTTTCGGCCAGGCGTTTCATGAGCGCTGCGAATACCACTTCTTCTTGGGGCTCATGAATTCCGCGGAGGCATCGAATGATCTCCCCGGAAACAACGCCGTAGTAGCAACCTTCTTCAACGAGAACGCCGTTATGCATGACCTGAACCGGACCATGCGGATGATCGATGATCTCACCGGCACGAGGGACGCGTGGAAGATCATCGGCGTCGGTGCACGACACGGTCATTGCGATTCGAGACTGAAACGGTGCCGGGACCTTTGCGAAGTCTGGTGTCAGACCATTTGGTCGAGGTGGAGCGAGTCGGCCAAGCGGCGGGGGAGGTGGTGCAGCCGGCGGGGGATCGTCAACCGGTGGAATTTCGGGATCAGTCATCTGGAAAAGTCTCGCTCTCTTAGCGGAAGAGGTCATCGGCGGAGGAGCGCACGATTTCCCCAGCAACGCTGCCGTCACGCAGCCACGTGGGGTCAGCGCCTCGAACAACTGCAACAGGAATATTGGTGGACTTGCCCATGACCAGCTCAGCGGCAGCAGCGAGTTCGTCGACGACTGCAACCTCCGTCACGTGCATTTCGCGACCAAGGGCATCGGGTGTGCCGCGGAGGTCGACGATACCTGCGACTCCCGCGCAGCCGATTGCAACGTCAGTGACTCCTCTGCGCCATGGGCGGCCAAAAGTGTCGGAAATGATTACCGCCACATCGACACCGAATCGGTGGCGCAATCCGTCGCGAATCCTTCGAGCAGAGCGATCGGAATCGACAGGAAGCAAAGCGGCCCAACCACTCTCGACATTCGAAAGATCAATGCCAGCGTTTGCGCAGATAAAACCGTGCTCGGTTTCGCTGATGATGAGATCTCCGCGGCGGCGAAGAATTCGAACGGATTCGCTTTCAACGAGAGGTTTGTGGCTGAGCGGATCGTTGGGGTCGATGGCGACAAGCCGGTCTTCAGCTTTTGAGACGATCTTCTGCGTGACGACCAAAACATCGCCATCGGCGAGCATGGTTCCTGCCGCCGACGAGGCTGCTTCGTGGATGATCGCTGCGAGATCATCACCTACGCGGATTTCACCGATGCCTTCGATTCCAAAGATTTCCATTCGGCTCATGGCCTGACTCCTGAAAGAACAGTTCGAGCCAAGGACTCCGAAACCCCGGGCTTACTCATAATCGTTTCAGTCACGATGCAGCTCAATCCAAACGATTCGACGGCCGATTGAAGAGAGTCATCGGCCGTATCAATGACGAGCGTGCTCGCAAACTCGTTGTAGAGCGCCGCAACGCCAAGCACCGAGGCGTCGTGGCCCAATTCGGCGAGCATTCGATCGGCAGGTCCCTTCAGCGCTGCGCCAGCAACGATTGGCGAGACTGCGATGACGTCCTTGCGACGCTGCACGAGTGCATCACGGATTCCGGGCACGGCAAGTACTGGTGCAATCGACACGAGCGGATTCGAGGGAGCAATAACGATGAGTTCGGCAGACTCGAGTGCTTCGACGACGCCAGGAGCTGGTGTGGAATCTTCAGCGCCTGCGAATCGAACGTTCGAAATCGGCACGGAGTGGTGACGCTGGACGAAGTACTCCTGAAAGCTGATTTCGGTTCCTGCCGTCAGGTTCGGAATGTTGGTTCCTGCAGGGTCATCGGCAGCCAGAGTCACCATCGTGCGTAGAGGGTCGCAGGTTGCTGGCAATACCGTTAGCCCGAGGTTCCAAGCAACGGTGATTTCAGCGGTAACAGTCGCGAGATCGGCGCCTTCAAGTAGGCGTTGCGTTCGGTAGAGATGCGTTCCGAGGTCTCGATCTCCAAGGCCGAACCAGCTAACGCCTCCGTACTGCTCAAGCATTGTTCGTGATTGCCACGACTCATTCGCCAAGCCCCATCCGGTGTCGGGGTTTATGGCGTCGGCGAGTGTGTAGGTGACCGTGTCGAGGTCGGGGGAGATATGGAGTCCGTGCAGGACAAGGTCGTCGCCAACGTTGACGATGGCAGTCACCTCAGACGCTTCAACGACCTGAAGGAGGGCGCGAAGCATTCTTGCGGCACCCACACCACCGGCGATGACGGCGATCATTGCGACTAGGTCAGATCGCGTTGCTGGCGAGCGACGTTTTCGAGATCGGCATCAACCATCATGTTCACGAGATCACGGAATGGAGTCTTGGGCTCCCATCCGAGAACTGTGCGTGCGTGCGTCGCATCGCCCACGAGGAGATCGACTTCGGCAGGGCGGAAAAATCGTTCGTCGATCACGACGTGGTCTTCCCAGTTGAGTCCAACTCTCGCGAATGCGATTTCACAGAACTCACGCACCGAATGGGTCTCGTCAGTCGAGATAACAAAGTCGCCGGGCTCATCCTGTTGCAGCATTCGCCACATCGCGTCGACGTAATCACCGGCAAAGCCCCAGTCGCGCTGCGCGTCGAGATTGCCAAGACGGATTTCAGTATCGAGGCCGAGCTTGATCCGGGCGACGCCGTTGGCGATCTTGCGAGTGACGAATTCGAGGCCACGCCTTGGGCTTTCGTGATTGAAGAGGATTCCGGAACTCGCGTGCATGTCGTAGCTCTCGCGATAATTCACCGTGATCCAATGTCCGTAGAGCTTGGCGACGCCGTACGGACTGCGCGGGTAGAACGGCGTGGACTCTCGTTGCGGAACTTCAACGACCTTGCCGAACATTTCGGAAGAACTGGCTTGGTAGAAGCGGACGTCGTGATCGGCCAGGCGGATCGCGTCGAGCAGTCGAGTGACGCCGAGTGCGGTGGTTTCGCCGGTCAGGACGGGCTGTCCGAAGGAAGTCTGAACAAACGATTGCGCGGCGAGGTTGTAGACCTCGTCAGGCTTGTGGTCTCGCATGATGTGGATCATCGAAACCTCGTCAAGGAGGTCGCCGGGGACGAGTTCGAGGTCGTCTTGGAGGTGGCCGATTCGCTCAAAGTTCAGCGTGGAACTGCGTCGAACCATTCCGATGACGTGGTAACCCTTGGCCAGGAGGAGTTCGGCCAAGTAGGAGCCGTCCTGTCCAGTGATTCCTGTGATGAGTGCTCGTTTGCTCATTGTGTGATTCCGCTCGGGGAGTGGGGGCATCGCCCGTGGTCAAAAGATTCTACGGGCCCGTGTGGGGT
>JBIIGP010000170.1:0-4767 GCA_044236415.1 Acidimicrobiales bacterium
GGCTTTTTCCCGTTCTCCCGTGAAGAGGGCACTTTTGCAGCAGGTCTCGAACATCAGGTTCCCGAGAATCTCGTTGCCGAACGACTTGCCGAGCTCACCGCTCTACAGGATCAAATAACTGCCGCGAAACGTGACGAAATGATCGGCTCAGTGGTCGAAGTGCTTGTGGACAGTCCCGGAATTGGTCGAACTTGGCGTGAAGCCCCTGAAATCGACGGCATCGTGATGGTCGCCCCCGACCTTGAACCGGGAAGTTTCGCGACCGTGACCATCGTCAATGCCCTTGGTCCCGACCTCGTGGCCAATGGCGCCGTACCTGCCGAGGATGCCGATTCATGAGCGATCCGTCCTACGGCCCATCGGCAATCGCGACTCCAGCGAACTACGTCACGATGCTGCGCATTCTGGTGTCGCCGCTGCTCTTCGCAATGATCAGCGACAACCCGAGCGGCTGGCTCGTGTGGGCACTGTGGACGGCGCTTGCGCTCACCGACGGAGTTGACGGCTGGATCGCTCGACGTCATGGCACAACCCGAAGCGGGGCATTTCTTGATCCCCTCGCTGACAAGGTCCTTGTGCTCGGCGCGCTCTTTTCGCTCGTCGCTGTCGATCGCTTCCCGGTGTGGCCTGTCGCAACAATCGCCGTTCGAGAGGTCTTCATCAGCCTGTATCGCATGTGGTGGGGTCGCCGTGGCCTCGCGATGCCTGCTCGTAACTCAGCGAAGCTCAAGACGCTCGTGCAGTCGTTGGCTGTGGGTGCGGTGCTCCTCCCGCTCACGACCGATTACCTCTGGCTTGGCGATGGGCTGCTCTATTTCGCCACCTTCCTTGCAGTCTTCAGCGCGTTTCAGTACGTGTGGGATGGAAGCCGTGCTGCCACCACGATGGAGACACAGGTCAGCGATCCAACCTGAGTCGTTCTACGATCAGGCCCCATGGCCGGTTCATCCTCGACAGAGTCCCACGAGTCGCATAAGCCGCCAGTCGGATTCCTTGAGCTTTTCTTCGACCTCGTTTTTGTCGCGTCGACAATGGTCCTTTCCAACGAGTTTTCCCAAAATCCATCGTGGGCTCTCGCCGGACAATGCTCCCTGATGTTTGCATTGCTCTGGCTGTTGTGGTTCCACATGACGGTGCTGATGAATGTTGAGCGTCAAGACGACCTTGGTCAACGAGGGATCGTCTTTGCATTGATGTTTGTCATCTTTGTGACAACGCTCATTTTTGTCCGACGTGATTCCTCGGCTGACCTCGTTGGATTGGGGTATCTCCTCGCTGTTCTTATCGTTGCCTTCGCCCACCAACGCGCAACGAAGATGCCTGATCCGATCGGAGCCTGGGCTCGATCGCGCCGTAACCGGCTTCTCGCTGCTGGTGTGGTGATGTCGTTTGGAGTTCTGATCCCTGACGGGCCCGATGCATTCCTCTACGGACTTGCCTTCTTATTGCTGGTCGTGCCGACCTCGCTCTCAGGTCAAGCTGGCCGACCGGTGCCTGCAATTGATGCTCATCATCTTTCTGAGCGCGCTGCACTCCTCACGCTGATTGTTCTTGGCGAGTCATTAGTAAAGGCTGCACTTGTGATTAGTTCCGGCTCAATCGTGTTCTTCGATGGAGTCGCTCTTGTCGTGATGTTTGTAATCCTTTTTGGTTTGTACTCGACGTATTTCGACGATGTGCCGGAAGCAGGCATTCAGCCCGGAGCGTTGGCGGGTGAACTTTGGTTACTTGCTCACCTCATCTTGCAGCTATCAATCGTGGCGCTTGCCGTTGGCATTTCAAAGTTTCTCCAAGTGGGCGATGCCGGAATTCCTTCGAAGGCCGTTGTGATTCTGATGGTTGCGTACGTCGGAATTTTCGCTGGACTTGCGTTCATCAGTGTGAACGACCGACGCGTGCCGAGTTTCTCAACCGTTGGTGTGCACGTCGCTACTGCGGTACTCGCCGGCGTGGCCGGATGGTTGACTCTGCAGATCGACTGGTTAGTTCCAAGCTCCTATCTCCTCTTCCTTGCGGGGCTCTCTGTGGCCAACGCGTTGCTCTCGTGGCGGGTCCGCCTCACCACCACAGTGCTGCACGACACCGATGAAGCTCGCTCATCGGCGATCCAGCCGACATCACCAACAAATGCCCTGGAGGGCTCGTCATGAATTGCGAAGTTGTTGCTGTAGGTACGGAACTCCTGCTCGGTCAGATCGTCGATACCAATTCGTCGTGGATCGGCGAACAACTCGCACTTGCCGGAATCGATTGCTTTTTACAGGTGAAGGTCGGCGACAACTGGGATCGCATTCGTGACGCTCTACAGATCGCGCTTGATCGGAGCGACGCGGTGATCGTTTGTGGCGGTTTGGGTCCAACGCAAGACGACATCACTCGCGACGTGATCGCCGAGGTTATGGGCGTCGAACTTGTTGAAGACCCCGAGGTCATCGAACGACTTCATGAGATTTTCGGTTCCCGCGGTCGCAACATGCCGATGAACAATCTTCGCCAGGCTCAGGTGCCACAAGGTGCAAGCCGCATTGCACAAATGCCGGGCACTGCTCCCGGTCTTCTGTGTCCGATTGGCGACAAAGTCATCTTTGCGGTGCCGGGCGTGCCGTACGAGATGAAGGAAATGGTCGAGGGCACGGTCATCCCAGAACTTCGTCGGCGTGCCGGAGATACCGGTGTGATCCGAAGCCGCACCATCCGCACGTGGGGTCACAGCGAGTCCGGCATCGCGGAGATGTTGGCCGACCGTCTTGATGAACTTGATCGAACGGGCTCTGCCACGATCGCATTTCTCGCAAGTGGCATTGAAGGGCTGAAGGTTCGCGTCACGGCAAAAGCCGATACCGCAGAACTCGCCGATGCAGTTGTTGCAGCTGAGGTCAACGAGGTTGCGAAGATTCTCGCCGACTACGTCTTCACGACAGAAGATCAGACGATGGAAGAAGTTGTGCTCAATCTCCTTCGCGAGCGCGGTCTCACACTTGGTTTGGCCGAATCGCTGACTGGTGGGTTGATTGCCAGTCGATTGGTTTCGATTCCAGGTGCGAGCGATGTCCTGCAAGGTTCCGTCGTGAGCTACGCGAGCTCGGTAAAGTTCGACGTTCTCGGCGTGCCTGTTGGCCCGGTTGTAAGTGATGACGCGGTGCGCGCGATGAGCGAAGGCGCGTGCCGGGTTCTTAACGCCGACGTTGGTATTGCCGTGACTGGCGTTGCCGGACCAGACGAACAAGAAGGCATTCCGGTTGGAACAGTCTTTATGGCAACAACGCTTGATGGCGTTACCGAAACATCAATGGCGAAGTTTCCATTCAATCGTGAACAGACGCGACAGTTCACCGTGATTACGGTGCTTGACCATTTGCGTCGACGACTTCTTGCGCGCTGACGCGCCTACGGCGTTACTGCGCAGTTTTGAGATCGAGTGACGCAGAGTTCATGCAATAACGAAGTCCGGTGGGGCCGGGGCCATCGTTAAAGACGTGACCTAAGTGAGCACCGCACGACGCGCACAGCGCTTCGGTGCGGATCATTCCGTGTGAACTGTCGACCTTTGTCGCCACTGCGTCGTTCGTCATCGGATCAAAAAAGCTCGGCCATCCGGTGCCGCTTTCGAACTTGGTGTCGGAACTGAACAGTTGCGCGTCGCACACAATGCAGTGGTAGGTGCCATCGTCGTGGCAGTCCCAGTACTTGCCGGTGAAGGCACGCTCGGTGGCGCTGCACTGGGTGACCTGGAACTGCTCGGCGCTGAGGCGCTGACGCAGGGCCTCTTCTCGTTGGGCGGGATCGGAGGGCAAGGACTCGGTCATCGGAGGGCACCTTTCGCCTGAGCGGGACTGTTCGGCGGCTGGAGCCTATCGGCAGGGGTCCGAGAAGGGCTTATGGGGGAGCCCAACGGGGGACTGGGATCGAGGGTCATTGACTGAACAGGTGTTCGAAGTTACAGTCTTGTCGTTCGAACACCGGGGGCCTGTCACACCCCCTCCGTAGGTTGCGATCCATCTCCACCGGGGCCTCGGCGCCAGTGGAGCCACCGAAGCTCCCGCTCAGGTGGACAGATCACCCATACGAGTCCCGGGCAGACCGGGGCCTCACACCCAGGAGAAGTAGACGATGGCAAAGGAATCGAACCGCCCGACGTTCCCACAAGAACGCGACAAGGCACTCGACATGGCACTCGGCCAGATCGAGAAGCAGTTTGGTAAGGGCTCGGTCATGAAGATGGGCGAGAAGGGCACCATGAAGATCGAGACGATCCCCACCGGTGCTCTGGCCCTCGACTTGGCACTCGGCGTTGGCGGTCTGCCTCGCGGTCGCGTTGTCGAGATCTACGGCCCAGAATCTTCGGGTAAGTCCACCCTGGCCATGCACGTTGTTGCCGAAGCGCAGCGCAACGGTGGTATCTGCGCCTATGTCGATGCCGAACACGCCATGGATCCGGTTTACGCATCGGCCATCGGTGTCGACACCGACCAGCTGCTCATCTCACAGCCCGATACGGGCGAACAGGCGCTCGAGATCGTCGACATGCTCGTCCGCTCCGGTGCTCTCGACGTCATCGTGATCGACTCGGTTGCTGCGCTTACGCCTCGTGCGGAAATCGAAGGCGAGATGGGCGACAGCCACGTTGGTCTGCAGGCTCGTCTAATGAGCCAGGCATTGCGCAAGCTCACGGCCAACCTCAACAAGTCCAACACCGTCTGCATCTTCATCAACCAGCTGCGCGAGAAGATCGGCGTCATGTTCGGCTCTCCCGAAACCACCCCCGGT
>JBIIGP010000171.1:0-4747 GCA_044236415.1 Acidimicrobiales bacterium
ATGGTTGATTGAATAACCGAATCGCTCGATCCCGCACCACCGGTGAAGACCAATCGCACCTCATCGTGCTTCTCGGCAATCCGAGCAAACGCGGCGACCAGCGTCGCATGGTTCTTGTGCGGGTAAGTGATCGCTGGATAGATGATGAACGGATGATCATCCAGATCGAAGCGGCCGAGCAGTTCGCGCAATCGTTGCGCATCAAACGCTGCACCCGGGTCGGCAATGCCGCATGGAACAATCCGAATCCGCTCAGCAGGCAGACCAACACGATCGATTGCATCATTCGCCACATAATGAGAAAGACACACCACACATTCGGCTCGCCTCAACGACCGAGGAGCGATAAATCGGATGTAGGAACCCTTGATGAGTCCGAATCGTTCAGGGTTCGCCAATGGCTGCAGATCGTGCAGCGTCAGAACTCCGGGAACAGTCCGAACTGCTGGCATGGTTCCGCCGGCATGATGCACAAGCGCACATCGGTCGGCTCGTGATCGAATCGCGAGCCAGGTGGACTCTGCGATGACTCTCAGTACCCGCGATGAACCTGAAACTGGAGCGACAACAGTTGTGAATCTCGAAACGATTTCGGGATGCGCGGAGCTGAATCGTTTATTCACATAGAGGATGACTTCGACATCGTCTGAACCCAAGTCCGCGAGCGCCGACAGAAGTCGAACGGTGTATTCCTCGCTACCTCCGACCTCGCCGGGGACTAGCCAGAGGAGATTGACTCCGACACGTCGACGCGTGGAGCCAGTCATGCCATTGCCTCTTCGTAAGCAGATTGCAGTGCTTTTGCAGTCTTCTCCCACGTAAAGAGTGACGTCGCTCGATTCAGTCCTGCACGTCCTAAGCGATCGCGCTCAACATCGTCGGCAAGGAGCCGATCAATTTCCGCTCGGAGAGCATCAACATCGGATGGATCAACAACCACTCCGCAATCACCAACGACTTCTTCGGTTGATGTCCCCGAAGAAGTAATCACCGCTGTGCCTTGCGCCATTGCCTCAAGTACCGGCAATCCGAAGCCTTCCTGGCGACTAGGGAAGATGAAGAGTTCAGCTCCCGCCTGCAACTCCGAGAGCGTCTCCGATTCGACGAACCCGACTCGAACAACACGAGATCCAAGTCGCCCGAGTTGATCGTCGATCTGCTCGTTCCACCCCTCAGGACCAGCCAAGACGAGCGTCACGTCACGATCCTCGATGCCTTCAAATGCAGAAAGCAGTACGGGCAAATTTTTTCTCGGCTCGATTGTTCCGGCCCACAACACATAACGGCCAGTGATTCCGAATCGGGAGCGCATTGCCATGATCGCTGAGGAATCAACCTCAAGCGGGTCAATGCCCCATGGCACCAGTCGGATCTTCTTGGGATCAAAACCATTATCGATGCACTCGTCGATCGTTGCTTGTGACGGACACACGACGATGCTTGCATCACGTCGAGCAAGATCAATCGCACGCCGAAAGAACGAGACGCCTCGACGTGTGAATTGTGAAGGATCGCGGAGAAACGCAAGATCGTGGACGGTCACAACTATCGGTGCCGTTGCCGGGGGCATCGCCATCCCGGTTGCGTGGATCACATCGACCCGCCCAGTGGCATGTTCCACGTCTGGCCAACGGAGTCGATGCCACGACTCATAGAGCGCCAACCTCGGGAGAGGGAGCTGCTTCACCTCTATCGAGGGAATCCAGGAAGATGCGGGAGGCTGCCGATGACGCGCGCTGACTCCAACGAGTTCGAGAGAGGTGAATCGCTGAAGTGCGCTAACGCTCCCAAGGGCGGCTCGGGCCGTGCCGCCGGGGACGGCGTGCCAACACTGCTCGAGGGTGATCGCAACCCGACGACATCGCTCCATGGGCGAACCAGTCTCCCACGGAGCTGGCGGGTCTCCCGTCATCACCGCGAGGCCAACCCGAGAGGTGCCGTGCCGGTCAGTAGGGTGAGCGCATGGAGTTTGTGCCTGACACCGCCTTCTGGAACGACCGCAAGGTCCTCATCACCGGTGGCCGTGGCTTCCTCGGCCAAGCAGTCGTCGATCAGGTACGTAACCGGGGCGCCCGAGAACTCTTCACTCCATCAAGTGCCGAGTACGACCTGCGTGATCGCGGCGCCGTTCGCCAGCTCTTCGCTGACACCAAACCAGATCTCGTAATCCACCTCGCTGCCCGGGTGGGTGGCATCGGCGCCAACATGGAACGCCCTGCAGAGTTGTACCTCGACAATCTCCTAATGGGCACCTACGTACTCGACGAAGCCCACCTGCAGAACACTCCAAAGACCGTGATGGTCGGAACGATTTGCTCGTATCCAAAATTCACGCCCGTTCCATTTCAGGAAGACTCGCTATGGCAGGGCTACCCCGAAGAAACGAACGCCCCGTATGGCATCGCGAAACTTGCTCAACTTGTTCAAGTGCAAGCCAACCGAGCGCAGTACGGACAAGATGCGATCTACCTCATGCCCACCAATCTCTATGGGCCTCGTGACAAGTTTCATCCAGCTGTCTCGCATGTCATTCCTGCGCTCATCAAGAAAGCCGTCGACGCAAAGGAAGCCGGCGCCGAGTACCTCGAAGTCTGGGGAACCGGTTCAGCAAGTCGTGAATTTCTCTTTGTCGATGACGCTGCCGAGGGGATCGTGCTCGCCTCGGAGTTTTACAACAGTGACCAGCCGGTCAATCTCGGCGCGGATCGAGAACTACCGATTCGCGAACTGGTCGAAATCATTGTGAAGCTTGTCGGGTTTGAGGGCGAGGTTCGTTGGGATACCACCAAGCCCGACGGCCAACCGCGACGAGGCGTTGACGGCTCCCGGGCTCGAGACCAGTTCGGGTTCAACGCGGGAACAACGTTCGATGAAGGCCTGAAACAGACACTCGACTGGTTTCTCGCCAATCGCGCAGAAGCCGAAGCCCGCCCGATTTAACGATTCAGCCGCAGGTCTGGCCCTCGGGAACCTGCGGAATGAACTCGCTCAATGTGGTCGTCGTGATTGGCTGCGTCGTGGACGTCGTTGCCATTGTCGATGAGGTCGCACCTGATCGAACTGTTGAGGAAGTCGAAGCAACGGTCGTTGTCGTCGTAAGGAAACTCAGGTCGGGAGCCTCGTTAGGCGACGGAATCGGACGCAATCCGCGAAACACATCGAACATCGGCTGAGAAGCAGCAACATTGAGTTCGAGAACGCTTGCCGCTCCCTTAAACGTTCCCGTTGCCACCGGTGTGAAACTCACGAGCGAATCGGGATCGAATGTGCGGAACTGCGAACCGAGGTCGACGAGATCCTGAATCTTGAACTCAGTGTCAAGAGTGACGTTCTTCTGTGCGATCTCAAGAAACTGCTTCAGAACGAAAGGATTACGCACGCCTTGAGCAACGGCTTTCTTCAGTGCCGCGCGGATGAACTGTTGCTGACGAGTAACACGACCGAAATCGCTCGTGGGGTCTTCCTGCCACGTCTTCATGTTGTCGCGCGAGATTTCAAAATGCCGTGAGCGGGCGAAGGCAAGGGCCTGTTCACCGCTGAGCATCTGACACCCGGTCTCGTACTGGAACAAGCCAGTGGCCTGATCGCGAGACGGGAAGTTGAAGTAGACCGGAACACCATCAATGGCTTTTACCAACGCTTCAAAGCCTTGGAAATCAATCATCACGTAATGGTTGATCGGAATGCCAAAGTCCTGGTTAATGGTCTGAATGAGTCGCTCAGGTCCGCCAAGCGCAAGCGCGGAGTTAATGCGACCTTGACCGCCACCAGCGATATCTACCCAGAGATCTCGAGGAAGCGAAAGAAGTGAGGCCTGCTGAGTTTTTGGTTCCACCCGCAGGATCATGATCGTGTCGGTATTGAGCGACTTGCTACGACCCCTGAGCACGGGGTCGCCTTCGGCCAAGCCCATGCCGTCATCGATCCCAACCAACAGAATGTTCATCGCTTCACCGGGGGCACTTGGGGCCTCAAGTGAGGTACCAACGTCGACTCGAGGGAGCGCACTGGCCTGGTTGTAGGCCCATGCCAAACCACCTGCCGCTATCAGGCAGGTGAGGACAACGAAGACATTGAGTGAGAGCAGCAGCCGCTGGGGCCACGTGCGGGAGGGGCGACGCACAGTTCGAACACTACCGGAGGCCCCCCGCCAGAGGACGTCAGCCCCATTCCTTGTTCATCTCTCGCCGTAGGCTCACACAATCGTGAACCTTTCGACCCTTTCGGCCCAGCGAATCGAACCGCTCGCAGTTGTTGGCGGAATGGTCGCGTCCGGACTCGTGGATGCCACTTCCGATCTTTCGGCGTTGGATTCAAAAGGGTGGTGGGTCGTCATCCTTCCCTTTGAAGGAGTCCCCACGTGCGCCCGATTCGAGCGTCGTCGTCCGACTGCGTCGATACCTCGCCCTCCGCAATCATGGATCGGACCTGCTTCTGATTCTTGGTCGTCATCACTTTCTCAATCTGAGTTCTCTGAACGCGTTGCGCTCATTCGTGAGTCGATTGCTGCTGGCGATGTCTACCAAGTGAACCTCACAAGGCGACTCTCAGCGCCACTTCCCGATAACGCATCGATGTTGGCGTTGGGCGAACAACTCGCCAACGGCAACCCAGCACCATTTCAAGCAGTAATCGAGCTTCCCGAAGTTGGCATTCGCATTGCGTCTGCCTCGCCCGAACTGTTTCTCACCCGCGACCAATCACGAGTGAGGTCTTCCCCGATTAAAGGAACAACCTCAACCGGCGG
>JBIIGP010000172.1:0-4713 GCA_044236415.1 Acidimicrobiales bacterium
GAAGACTCAGGTATTGAAGTGTTGTGCGCCAAGCCCGGTCCGGGCACATTGGCTGCCGATGGCCGCGAGGTTCCCATCAAGGGTGCCAAGCCGCTTCCGTCCTCTGACTGATCTGAAGGTCATCGCGTGAATCTTTCGCTCCTGCTCGAGATGTCGGCGTCGACACTCGAGGATCGTCCTGCCGTTACTTCTGGTTCTCGATCTCTCAGTTACGCCCAACTCGATGCTGCTGCCCGTCGATGCGCGGCGAAGTTCTTGTCGATGGGTGCGACCGGTGTTGTGTACTGCGGCACGAACGACGCAAGTTTTCCGGTTGCGGTCTTTGGGTCCGCCTACGCCGGCCTTCCGTTCATTCCCCTGAACTATCGCTTAGGTGAAGAGCAACTGCAGCCACTCGTTGAAGCGAACCGTGGCGCGGTTGTCATCGCTGAAACGGCGAAGATCCCCGGGGCCGATCCTGAGATGATCGTGCTTCGCTCCACACTGCTCGATGCATCGTTTGCAACCTCGGCCGATGTCGAACTCCCGCCCTTTGTCGATCCTGAAGACGTTGCCATCGTGCTGTACACGTCAGGTACTTCAGGAACTCCAAAGGCTGCGTTGCTTCGTCATCGCCATTTGACTGCTTATGTAATTGGCACAGTCGAATTTGCTGGCGCCGAACCTGACCAAGCTGCACTTGTAACGGTGCCTCCGTACCACATCGCTGGTCTCGCCAACTTGTTGTCGAACATGTACTCGGGTCGCCGAATCGTGTATCTCGAGTCGTTCGATGCACAGGTATGGCTCGACACTCTGCGCAATGAACGCATTACGCAAGCAATGGTTGTTCCCACGATGCTTGCGCGAGTTGTGCAGCACCTCGACGGTTCGCCGGCCGACGCTCCGATGTTGGCAACGCTTTCGTATGGCGGCGCTCGAATGCCACTTCCTGTGCTTGAACAGGCGCTCGAGTTGTTCGTCGGAACTGGTTTCGTGAATGCCTATGGCCTTACGGAAACCTCATCAACCATCGCGTTGCTTGGCCCCGAAGATCACGACGCAGCGTTTGCTGGTGATCCTGTCGCCAAAGTTCGTCTGGGTTCTGTTGGCAAGGTGCTTCCAGGCATCGAAGTTGAGGTTCGCGACGAGGACGGCAACGTTCTTCCCGTAGGCGAACCTGGTCTGGTGTTCTTGCGCGGCGAGCAGGTGTCAGGCGAATACGAAGGCGGAAGCGTCGTCGACGCCGAGGGCTGGTTCCCAACCAAAGACCGCGGATGGATCGACCAAGACGACTACCTCTTCATCGAAGGCCGTGCCGACGACACCATCATTCGCGGTGGCGAGAACATCGCACCTGCGGAAATCGAAGACGTACTTCGCCGCCATGAGGCAGTTGTCGATGCCGCTGTCGTCGGGATTCCCGACGACGAATGGGGCCAGCAGATCGCTGCAGTGGTCGTTCTGGCACCAGGGAAGTCGGTAGGCGTCGACGAACTTCACGATTATTGCCAGCAGCACCTGCGGAGCTCGAAGACGCCCTATCGCATCGAGTTCCGTGACGAACTGCCGCATACGCCCACAGGTAAACTCCTTCGCCGAGAGGTACTTGCTGACCTCCTGGGGTGAGCAACTCGAGTTCTTTCTCGTAGATTGAGCGTCGTGGACTTCACCCTCGACGCTGAACAACTTGCCCTCAAGTCAGAGGCCGAGGAATTCGCAGTTGCAGCGGTAGTCAAATACGGCCGCTTTAACGATTCGTGGTTGTGTTCGTTTTCGCGTGAGTGTTCGCAGGAACTCGCGGCACGCGGCTGGATCGGCATGACTTGGCCAACGGAGTTCGGCGGAGCCGGACGTTCGCCCATCGATCGATTAATTGTGAGCGAAGCGCTCATCACCGCTGGCGTTCCGATCGGGGCAACGTGGTTCGCCGATCGCCAGATGGGTCCGGGTCTTTTCACGTTTGGAACACCCGAACAGTGTGAGCGGTATCTGCCCGAGATTTTGGCGGGCGATGTCACATGGTGCATCGGCATGTCTGAACCCAATAGCGGCTCCGATCTTGCATCACTGAGTACGTCAGCAGTGCGCGATGGCGATGAGTGGGTCATTAACGGTCAGAAGATTTGGACCTCGTTCGCCCACGAATCGGACTATTGCTATTTGATCTGTCGAACCGAATCGATTCCCGGAAAGCCGCATCTCGGAATCAGTGAAATCATCGTTCCGATGGATACTCCGGGTATTGAAGTCAGGTCGATTCGCGACATGGTCGATGCTCGCCACTTCAACGAGGTGTGGTTCGACAACGTTCGCGTTCCGGTTGGCAACTTGGTTGGAGCCGAGGGCAAAGCCTTTTCGCAAACCATGAAGCAACTTGAACATGAGCGCGGTGGCATCGATCGTTTGGTGTCGAACCGAGCGCTCTACCTCCATGTGCTTGAGCGGGCAGACACTTCGGATCCAGTTGTTCGTCAAGAGATTGCTGAACTCGAAATCGGATTCACCGTGGGTCGGCTGTTGGTCTATCGCAGCGTGTTGGGGCAGACCCCAACGGGATTCGCTGCTGGTACCAAATGTGTCTGTACTGAATACGAACAGCGTGTGGCGGACTTTGCCGCTCGAATCTTGGGGCCAGAGGCAATGTTGCTCTCGGATTGG
Source organism: Acidimicrobiales bacterium (assembly GCA_044236415.1). Taxonomy (GTDB): domain Bacteria; phylum Actinomycetota; class Acidimicrobiia; order Acidimicrobiales; family Acidimicrobilacustridaceae; genus Acidimicrobilacustris. The sequence continues at coordinate 2,641 of JBIIGP010000172.1, forward strand.
TCCACAGAAATCGCCTATGCGCCGGCGTACACGATCATGGGCGGTACGTCGGACGTCATGCGCAACATCTTGGGTGATCGGGTACTCGGCCTTCCTCGGTGACACGGTCGGCATCAATGTCTGAGACCGGCAACAATGACGGCATGATCACGTTGGATGTCGTTGACCGAGTTGCCACCATCACGCTGAACGACCCGGGACGCCGGAACATTGTTTCGGCTGCGCTCAATGCGGCGGTTGCTGAAGGAATGAACGAGCTCGAGTCACGTGACGATGTCGGGGCAATTGTGGTCACTGGAGCAGCGCCGGCGTTCTGCGCAGGTGCTGACCTCGACGACCTCGCCGCGTGCGATACCGAAGAAAAGCTGCGCACCATCTATTCGGGGTTCTTGCGACTGGCCGAGTCACCACTTCCGACAATCGCTGCGGTGAATGGCGCTGCGGTTGGGGCAGGACTCAACCTTGCGTTGGCTTGCGATGTGATTCTTGCTGGCGAATCAGCAAAGTTCGACACGCGGTTCTTGCAGATTGGTCTGCACCCGGGAGGCGGAAACACGTGGAGGCTTCGCCGCATTACTGATCTGCAGACCACGATGGCGCTCGTCTTATTCGGCGAGGTCGTCGACGGTGCTCGTGCCGCGGAAATCGGGTTGGCGTGGAAATGCGTGCCCGACAGTGAACTCCTTGCTGTTGCTCATTCGATGGCGGCGAAGGCTGCTGCCGGCCCGACCGATGTCGTTCGTTCAATGAAGGCAACAATTTTGGCGAACGACGCAATTACCAATTCTGAAGACGCGGTTTCAGCAGAACTTGGTCCTCAGCTCGCATCCTTGAGCGGTGATGCCTTTGTTGAGTTATTGGCAAAGCTCCGTGCTCAGATTGCATCGAAGTCCTGAACGGTGAGTTCGGCGTCGTCGGGTTGGGTTCGCGCTGTCAACTTCGCTGATCAAGCGATCGACCGACATGCTGCGTTAGGGCTCCCATTCATCGGCACCGGCACCGAACTTCTTTCGCAACGATCGCTCTTTACCGATGCCTCGAGCCGCCGACAGGTATCGATGGGCGGACACTGCCAACTGCTTCGCACTGCCGACAGTTGGTGTGCGGTGCACCTTCCGCGACGCGACGATCTCAATCTCTTACCCGCCTGGTTGGGAATCGAAGCGCAGTCTGACGATGTTCCTTGGGTGGCAATTGCCCAAGCACTTTCTTTGCGATCCGCCAGCGAGGTTGTGCTCCTGGGGCAGGAACTCGGTCTGGCTATCTCGCCAATGCCTGATGGCGAAGATGAACAGTTGCGAGACCGTGGCACCACCAACCCCGCTCGTCCGTGGATCCAGCGGAGGGTGGGAACACGTCAGCGCGAGATTTCGTTGAATGGGGCGCGCGTTGTTGATCTCTCATCGCTCTGGGCGGGACCGCTGTGCTCTCGAATCCTTACCGAGGCTGGGGCGAAGGTTGTGAAAGTGGAATCCTCGACTCGGCCTGATGCATCGCGTGACGGTGACGGCGCGTTCTTCGATTGGCTTCACGCAGGACAGGAATTCGTGTCGCTGCCACTCGAAGAGCCATCAGGTGTTGCAGACCTTGTTGCCCTCCTCGAACAGGCCGATGTGGTGATTGAAGGTTCACGCCCACGAGCACTTGATCGGCTCGGCATTGTTCCGGCCGAGATTGTGGCAAAGCGTCCCGGCGCTGTGTGGTTATCGATTACGGCCTATGGCCGTTGTGGCCCCTGGCGCGATTGGGCGGGATTCGGCGATGACGCTGCAGTTGCAGGTGGATTGGTGGATCTCGACGCTGCGGGAGTTCCGAGTTTCGTCGGCGACGCCGTCGCTGATCCATTGACGGGTTTGCTCGCGGCAGCAATTGTCGCTGACGCGGTCGGTCGCGGAGGTGGTGTCACGATCGATGTGGCGTTACGTGAAGTGGCGCGCAGTGCCGCTGCTGCAGCAAGAGTTGTGTGGTGAGTATGCGCACGGTGATTTCCAACGCAGAGGTCGATGGTCGCTTGGTATCGGTCGTGATCGAGGACGAAATCATCGCTGCAATTGATGTGCATCCGCCTGCGGG
>JBIIGP010000012.1:0-17012 GCA_044236415.1 Acidimicrobiales bacterium
ATCCCCGATGGCGTTGCTCGCGAATTGGCCTACACCGGCCGTCGAATGTCTGCCGAGCGGGCGCTCGAAGTCGGACTGATTAATCAAATCTTTCCCACGCACGAGGAACTCGTCGCTGGGGTGCTCAATATCGCCAAAGAAATCGCGTCGAAAAGTCCGCTAGCGATCTGGGGCACGAAAGAAATGCTCCTGTATTCGCGAGACCACAGCGTGACCGACGGACTCAATCACATTGCGACATGGCAGACAGGGATGTTCCAACCCTCTGACATGGTCGAGACATTTACTGCGAAGGCAGAAGGTCGAGAGCCTTCGTTTCCGGATCTGCTCCCGGCCCCAGATTCGTTCTGAGGTTTGTTCGTGCAACGACCGGAAACGCGTTACTCCGGTTGTTCGATCGGAGGGAGGAAATCCCAAGGGAGATCTCCGACCTTCACAAGAATTGCTGAAATCCATCCGCCCATCGCGCCGACGTTGTCATCAAGGCGGGCGCCGTCGGCAAGCGTTTCTTCGTCAACTTCGTAACTGCCTTCATAACTGACTTCAATCGCGTACTCGGGTTGATCAAAGGTCGTTGCGAAAATCGTTTCGACAGTTGGGCCTGACCGTTCAAGACGGTCGTTGCCTATCGGTGGGCTGAGGTCGGGTAGGGCTGCGATCAGTATTGCGGGATCGGGCGCAGCCGAGAGTCGTTGAACACGTAGGACGAGCTCAATGTCGATTCGGGGAGGTTCGTCGAGGGTCTCGCCGATGTACCAGGACCGATAGGCAGTCTGCGCCCATGTGGGCCAAGTGAGAGTGAGGTCGGCTTGGACTCGGGGTGGAACGCCCTCGCCGGGGAGCCCGTAAGTGGTCTCCCACGTCATATCGCCCAACAGCATGTCCATGTTGAATCGCTCTTCGAAGGCCTGCCGTTCAAGCATCGCGCCTTCGAATGCATCGCGAAGCGCTCCGATGGCGTCGGTAAACACGTGATCAAGCACGGCGTGACCCTATCGGTATCAGAGAGCCCACATGTCCGGAAACTTCAAGGGCACTGCGGTAGTTTCGGCTCTGGACTTTCTCGATGAGACGGCCCGATCAACAGTTCGCTTCTCCATCCATCTGGCCATCTGGGAAACCTCTCCATGCTTTTCCCCACCATCGATTTCGCGGTCTTCTTCTTGGTGGTCTTCACCGTGAGTTGGCTGCTTCGACCCCACAAGATCGCATGGCGATGGTTCATCCTCGCCGCGAGTTTTGTCTTCTATGGATGGTGGGACTGGAACTATTTGCTGCTGCTCTTCCTGAGCATTGGTATCAACTGGTTTTTCGGATGGGCGGTATTCCGCGCGCTCACTCCAGAAGGGGAGCGCACTGACGCGAGTCGATGGATCGTGCGGATTGCCGTCATCGTCAATCTCGGGATTCTCGGCTATTTCAAATATGTCGACTTCTTCCTTTCGACAATCACCGAAAAGATGCGGTCGATTGGAATCTCGGTCGATGCTCCACTTCTCAACGTTATTTTGCCGATCGGAATTTCGTTCTTCACCTTCCAGGCGATCAGTTATGTGATCGATATCGGACGAGGTGAGTGGCGCAAGCCTCTGAATTTTCTTGACTTCGGGGTCTATCTCTCGTTCTTTGCTCACCTCGTCGCCGGACCGATCGTTCGTGCGAGTGAGTTTGCTCCTCAGCTCGAGGAACAACCTGATCCCCGCTATGTGCGATCGGGTGAAGCCTTCATGCTCATTTTCCGAGGCATGTTCAAGAAGGTTGTGGTTTCGAGCTTCTTGGCGACTCAGATTGTTGATCCAGTCTTTGCGAATCCAGATGGTTATGGTTCGCTCGCTGTTCTCCTGGCGATTTATGCCTACGCGATCCAGATCTATTCGGATTTCAGTGGCTATACCGACATCGCAATCGGAATCGCATTGCTCCTCGGAATCAGGTTCCCGCAGAACTTCGATTCTCCCTACATCGCCCTCTCGTTGCAGGACTTCTGGAACCGTTGGCATATGACGTTGTCACGTTGGTTGCGTGACTACCTCTACATCCCGCTCGGCGGAAACCGTGGTTCGAAAGCCATGATGTACAGGAACCTGTTCCTCGTCATGATCATCGGCGGTTTGTGGCATGGAGCGAACTGGACTTTTGTTGTTTGGGGCGCAATTCACGGTGGGTATCTCGTGGCGGAGCGAATCGTTCGTGCCAAGTGGAAAGGCCATGAACTTGGCCTACCTCCGCTTCTCGTGAAATCAATGCAGTGGTTCTTGGTCTTCAACGTGGTGTGTCTGGCATGGGTGTTCTTCCGGGCGCAGTCGATTGATGGCGCATTCACCCTTCTCGGCCGCCTCTTTGCATCAGGCGGCTCCAGTGCTGGAGTCAGCTTGCTCCTTGTCATCGTTATCGTGGCGAGCGTTGCCTCTCAGTTCGTGCCGCCTCGTATTCCGCAGAAAGCTGAAGTGTGGTTTGCGACCTGGGCTCCCGCTCTGCAAATCGCTGCGCTTGCTGGCGGACTCGTCCTAATCGATGCGCTTGGTCCCGAGGGGATCGCGCCATTCATCTACTTCCAATTCTGATGGAGGGTCCGCGATGAGCCAGCAACAAAAGCGGTCGGGTCGAGGGCCACGAGTCAATTGGCGCAAGCTTTTTGAACCACTCCGCCCTCGTCAGGAAGGCACGATGCCGGCAGGCATGATCCTGGTGGTGATTCTGGTGGGACTTTGTCTCGCAGGACTCCTCAATGCGGATGCCACATTGCGCAAGAGCAACGCCAAGGGTGATAGCTGGCGTAATGAAATCGCCAAGACGGTTGCCTCGGTGACCGATACGTTCCAAATCAACTTCTTCCGTAACGCGATCGACGATGCGATCGGCAAAAACCAAAGCAGCCAGATCGACGTCGAAGAACTTTTGCGACAGCAGGCTGAGGCCGAAAGTGCAGCCGCAGCGGCTGACGCAAACAAGGTCCCCGAACTTGCCGCTCCTACTCCTGCGGAACCAATGAAGATCTGGGTCGGTGGCGACTCCATTACGCAGACCTTCGGCACGTCGTTTCAGCGAATAACGCAGTCGACGGGGATCTTCACTCCAACGCTGGACTTTCGTGTCTCCACCGGGTTAGCTCGGCCCGATTATTTCAACTGGCCTGAGCATTTGGTGAAGAACGTTCTCCCTCCGAATCCAGCGATTCTCGTCATCATGTTTGGCGCGAACGACGGCCAGAACATGGTCGATGCGCAGAACAAAGTTCTCGAGCGCTTTTCCGAACCGTGGTTGGCGGAGTATCGACGGCGAGTTGCTGCCACGATGGATCTCTTGAAGTCACCGACCAACGATCGAATCACGATCTGGTGCGGGCCTCCCCCGATGGGTCCCGGGACAAAGACGAAGGGTATGGATGAACTGAGTTACATCTACTGGACAGAAGCGCAGTCGCGTCCGTGGATTCAGTACTTCGACACTTGGCCGTTCTTTACCGATTCGGACTTCCAGTTTGTCGCCAATTTACCCAACGCCGATGGAGTGGTGCGCGGTATGCGTCAGAAAGACAATGTGCATCTCTCGACTGTCGGAGGCGATCGCCTGACTTGGGCTGTCATCGACCGAATCGGAAAACTTGTCGATCTTTCTGCCGGCAAAGTCACACCACCTCCGGCACAAGGGCCGCCGCCAAGTGTTGTTGAGCGCACCGAAATTCCTCCCCAGATGCCGGGAGCGGAATAGCGCGTACTACGGGTGCGATGCAGTGACGGTGGTAAGGACGCCACCCCGAACTTTCCACACTGTTTCGACGGTCATACGTCGCGGCGAAAGTACCCGCACGAGATCATCGAGGATGGTGTTCGTAACGGCCTCGTGGAATGCGCCTTCGTCACGGTAGGACCAGATGTACATCTTGAGGCTTTTGAGTTCAACGAGAAATTCGTCAGGCACATAGGTAATGCGAACTGTCGCGAAATCCGGTTGACCTGTGACGGGACAGATGCAGGTCAGTTCATCGGTTTCACAGAGGATCTCGTAGTCGCGACCCTTTTCAGGGTTCGGGACAGTGACGAGTTCCTTTGATGGTTGGCTGAGCACGAGAAACGGCGCGGCGTAACGGCAGCAGGCTGAATTAGCCGCGACCGGCGTTGGGCTTGGTGCCGTGGTTGGCCGGCTTGCGACGGGCGTTCGTGCGGCGCTTGTTGGTTCGCTTTGACATAGGGGCGAAATCTTAGGCCCAAGGCCAGGTGGGGGACCAATCACGAGCCAGTTCGGGAGCGGTTGGCTCACTTCCGGCGCTGGCCTCTCGGAGGTAGTGACGTCTTTGTTCCACGTCAGAGCGACAGCGGGGCCTGCGTCAGGAACGGGTTGAGGGCAGGTTGGGTTGAGAGATCGGGCGAACGCGGAGCGGGCGGGCCACCTCCGGTGGTTGTCGCTCTGAGGTGGAACAACTCTCAGGCGGTCTGCCCAAGGGGATCGTGACCAGGTTCAGTCACCGCAGTCCAATTCGTACTGTCCGTCCACAAGGAACTGTTTGCACCGATCCTGCATGCGCCACAAGGTCGTTCGAGGTACGTGCACGTAGCGATACCGACCTCGTCCAGTTCGCTCGATGAATCCGCGACGCTCCGACCATCGAAGTGCATCGGAAAGCCGTTTGCTCGGACGATCTTGCGGCGAGAGGGCATCGAATCGGAGTCCGAGATGAGAAAGATGACTCAAGAGTTCCTCGATAGATGCATCGTGCGGAGCAATCCGCTTTAGAAACGGGACTACTCCGCCACGCAGGACAGGTCCCGGAATCCGCGAAGAGTTGTATGGGGCGTGAAAGGCCATGTCCTGAGGCTGGCGCGTCGGTGCGACAGCGGTTTCGGGTCATGACGGCCATGTAGCCTGCGAACCTCATGGAAAAGTTCGGTTTTGTCGGTCTGCCAAACGCGGGCAAGTCTTCGCTCTACAACGCTCTCGCCGGAGGTGGTGCGCTTGCTGCGCCCTACGCCTTCGCTACCAAGGATCCAAACGTTGGTGTGGCCAAAGTGCCAGATCATCGTCTGGAGAAGCTCGCGATCATGAGCAACGCCAAGTCGGTCATCCCTGCCAGCGTGCAGTTTGTCGACATTGGTGGCCTTGTCGAAGGGGCCAGTACCGGAGAGGGCCTCGGAAACAAGTTCCTCGCCAACATCCGTGAATCCGACGCAATCGTGTTTGTGCTGCGCGCGTTCGAAGACGATGACGTACCCGGCCCTTCCGATCCGCTGGAACACCTCCGAATCGTTGAGACCGAACTTGCACTTGCCGATCTCGAAACTGTCGAGAACCAGATCGAGAAGCGTCGTAAGGCGGCCAAGCAGGATCGATTCATTGCCGATGAGGTTGAAGCACTCGGTAAAGCGCTTGAAATCCTTTCGGAAGGAACACCGCTTTACCGAAGCGATCTCGATGCGGAATCTCGCGATCTCATCAAGAGCTATTTCCTGCTGACCAATAAGCCTGTGCTGGCGATCGTCAATGTCAGCGAGAACGATCTGGATCGCATCGAGGAAAAGACCGCACCCGTGATCGAAGAATTCGGCGGCCACGGCGAAGTCATCGGCATGTGTGTGCAGCTTGAAGCAGAAGCAGCGATGCTCGACGCCGATGAACGGGTGGAGATGCTCGAAGGACTCGGACTTGGCGAAGGAGCGTTGCCGAGGTTCCTTCATGCCGCCTACCGAATGCTTGGGCTCCGCACGTACTTCACCACCGGTGAGAAGGAAACTCGAGCATGGACGTTCCGTGCTGGGTACAAGGCCCCTCAGTGCGCTGGCGTCATCCACACCGATTTTGAACGCGGGTTCATCCGGGCCGAAGTCATCCATTGGGATGAGTTGCTCGAGGTTGGGGCCTGGTCGAAAGCTCGCGATGCAGGCATCCTCCGAGTTGAAGGCAAGGACTACCAGCCTGAAGATGGCGACGTGATGGAGTTCCGCTTCAACGTCTGAGGCTCGTAGCATCGACGACATGTCGTCGAGTGATTCTTCGGGCAATTGGTTGGTTCTCGACGGACGCGTACTTGCGACGGTTGAAATCGCAGAAACCCGACGCGATCATCGGCGGGGATTACTCGGCCGCGATGGCATTGATGGGGCGCTACTCCTCACGCGGGCGAAATCGGTGCACACCTTTGGTATGAGGTTTGCAATCGATGTTGCCCATCTCGACAGCGAAGGTGTGGTTCTTCGACTCACAACAATGAAGCCACATCGTCTCGGAGCGTTCATTTTGCACTCGCGTTCTGTCATCGAAACCGAAGCTGGAGCCTTCGCTCGGTGGGGTGTTGTCAAAGGTGACCGATTGGAGATTCGATGAGTTCGTCAATGTCTGGTCGCCTCGTTCTGGTTGGAACGCCCATCGGCAATCTTGGAGATCTCTCGCCAAGAGCACTCGAAGCGCTTCACCAAGCAGCTGTGGTTGCATGCGAGGACACGCGCCGAACTGGTCGATTGTTGTCGCACTTTGGAATTTCGTCTCCGACCTACATCGTCGTGAACGAGCACACCGAGGGTGATGCTGCAGAACGAGTTCTAGGACATGTGCAGCGCGGCGAAGTCGTTGTCCTTGTGAGCGACGCAGGAATGCCGGGTGTTTCCGACCCAGGCGAATACTTGGTGGCGCAAGCAATTGCAGCGGGCATAACCGTCGAAGTGGTTCCTGGCCCATCGGCGGTACTTCATGCGCTCGTGGCAAGTGGACTCACGACGTCGCGGTTTGTGTTCGAAGGGTTTCTCCCACGCAAAGGATCTGGGCGCGCGCTGCGACTCCGGGAACTCTTCGACGAGCGCCGAACAGTAGTTTTGTTCGAGGCCCCGCATCGGCTTGAGAAGACCCTCAACGATCTTGCCGAAGTGTGCGGTGGCGAACGTCGCATTGTCTTGGCTCGGGAGTTGACCAAACTCCACGAAGAAATCTGGCGAGGCTCACTGGCCGAAGCAATCGCTCACTGCGAGGACGTCGATCCACGCGGTGAATACGTCCTCGTGCTCGATGGTGCCCCGCCTGCAGCAGAAGCCACTGAGGAAGAGATTCGAGAAGCGGTCGAACTCGCGCTTGGCCGGGGTCTTTCGAAGAAAGACGCCGCCGCAGAGGTGGCGGAACTCTTTGCGGTTGCTCGTAACCGCGTCTACGAGATTGCTATCGCGCTCTGAAGATCAGAGCGCGATAGCAATCATCAGTGAAGTACGCCGGAGTGAATTACGCCGCAGGCTTTGCGCTGAGCATTGACAGCGGAGCAAAGCCGATCATGTATGCACCGACGTCGTTTGACGGTGCTGGTGCAGTTGAGGTGCAGTCGGGCTGTTTGGTCAAGAAGGAGTTGTCAGTTGTCGAGATCGGAACGACAACTTCTCCTCGAACTGAACCAGTGGCGCAGGTCGGGATATTGAGGTTGAACACCTGGGTCTTGTCGATGGTGCCGTTTGCGATTGCGTCACGGTTCTTGTTGAACCATTCGATAACAACCTTGGCTGATTCGGTAAATGCAAACGGTCCCGCAATCGCGCCATTGCTTGTTGCAATCGCCGGAATTCCTCGCTGTACCGCGGCGCGAGCGGCACCAACTGTTCCTGAAATGTCAACAACGGGCCCGAGGTTTGCGCCGGCGTTAATTCCGGAGACAACAAAATCGGGGGTGAAACTGATGCCCTTTTGATCGATTGCCCAGATTATTGCGTCGGCTGGTGTTCCAGCAACGGCCTTGACGGGGTAGCCACCCTTGGTCTTGAGGTCGGTTGCGCTCAGGGTTCCACCAGTGACGGTGCCGCCCTTGCCGCTTTGTTGTGTGGCAGGAGCAACAACAGTGACTTCGACATTGGGCTGTGCGCGCAGTGCTTCAGTGATTGCGTTGAGGCCTTCTGAGTCGTAGCCGTCGTCGTTCGTCACAACGATCTTGAGGGTCTTGGGTGCTGCAGTGGTGGTGCTCGCATCGGATTTCGTCGAGTCGCTGCTGGAGCTGCCGCATGCGCCCAAGAGGAGCGCCGCAGCGACAACAACAGCACCGAGGGCGTGCTTCGGAGAGAACTGAGTTTTCATGGTGTCCTTTTCTTGTCGGGTGACCGACGGCACTCTAGGACAAAGAAGATTCATTCGAAGGCAGGAATGACCTCACGACCGAACAATCTGATCATCGCAGCGATGTCGTCGAAGTTCCCTAACGAGGCCTGGCCTGTGTCAGCGGGAAGTCCGGCGCCAAAGGCGGTGTGAACGTGATCGCATTGGGTGGCGGCCTCGTAACTGCGGATCTGTCCGATGACTCGTTCGGGGTCGCCCCACAAAAGGCGGTCTTCGGCAATGTCCTCGGCAGTTATGTCCTCGCCGGCGTCGATGCGCGCGAAGAGTTCCTTCTCTTCCTTCTCTTCGGCGGACTCGCGCCAATGAATCATGAGGCCATCGACGTAGACAGGAAGAACTTCACTGCGGACCTGTTCATCGCTTTCGCCCACCCATGCGTAACGGCGAAGAACCCAATCGGCGGGTTTGTTGAGCGCGGCACACGCTGGTCGATAAATGTCGAGGCACCGAAGCGCAGCGGCGAGCGATTGCACTGGTCCGCAGATCCAAGAATCGCCAAGGCGCGCAGCACGGTCAACCGCAGCAGGTGCGACACCAGCAACCCAAAGGGGCGGGTTGGGCGATTGCAGCGGCCGAGGATGGACGGTGAGCTCAGGGAACGAGTGGAATCGACCTTCGAAGGCCGTGTTCTCGTTCTGCCACACCAATCGCATGATGGTGAGGGCTTCTTCCATGCGTGCGCCGCGTTCTTTGAAATTCGAGCCGTGGACGTCGTATTCGAGAGGCCACCAACCCATGCCAACACCGAGGGTCACGCGTCCACCAGAAATCTGGTCGATCGTCGCAACCTGTTCAGCGACGCGCACAGGATTGTGGATTGGAAGTTGGAAGATTCCGGTTCCGACCCGGACGGTTGAGGTTCGTGCCGCCACCGCGGCAAGGAACGTGAGCGGATCGCTCAGATTCCCGGGCATGAAGTGGTGATGTCCGATCGTGACGGTGTCGAACCCCGACTCTTCCGCGATGCGGGCGAGATCAAAGGTTTCGCGGAACGGATCGGGGGACGAGAAATCCTTGAGGAGCGGAAGCGAGAGCGAAAACTTCACAGTTCGAACGGTCCTTTGCCCATTTGATCGCGCACAGTGACGATCTCGGGTTGCGTGAGAGAGCGACGTTGCCAGTTTGCGCCGTCGACGACAAGCGTGTGGCCGCTGATGAATCGCGCATAAGGCGACGCAAGAAATGTCGCGGCCCATCCGAGTTCGCGGGGCCGTCCGACGCGCAGCGCCGGTTGGCATGCGTCTTTGTCGTTGGTGCGAGCAAGGTTCCCCTTGATGTCATCAGTCATGTCCTCGTGAGGCATGAGGCCGGGCACAAGACCGTTCACCTGAATGCCATAGGGACCCCACTCGACGGCAAGGGTCTCGACCATGTTCTTGACGCCCGCCTTCGCTGCGGCGGAATGGGCAAAACCGGGACCACCAGTCCATGCATAGGTTGCGCCCACATTGATGATTGAACCGGGTGTGTTGGCATCGAGATGTCGACGTGCGAACTCTCGGGCACAGAAGTACGTGCCATTCAACGTGATATCGACGACCGTGCGCCATGCGTTCGGCGACATGTCTTCGGCGGGCACCGGGAAATTTGCTGCCGCGTTGTTGATAAGGACATCAGGAAGGGCAAACGCTTCTGTGGCGGCATCGAACGCAGCGGCGATGGAGTCTGGTTCACGAATGTCGCATTGGACCGTGATGGCTGGCGCGCCGAGTGCAGCCATTGCTTCGTCTGCCTGTTCAAGATGTTCAGGCTTACGACTTGCAACAACGATGCTGGCCCCAAGACGTGCGAACTCGGTTGCGATGGCGCGACCGAGTCCAGTCCCGCCGCCAGTCACAAAGACAACCTTGCCGTCGTAGGTGCCTGCAGGAAGGGCGTGGGCACCAAGTTCTGGCGCGTCGGGAAGCCCGATTGGTTCCGAAGTCGACATGTCAGCTCCCGCGGTAGTTGGGTGCGCGGTCTTCAGCGCGAGCAGCGCGGAATTCGGCGTAATCCTCGGACTTGTTGAGGAAGGTTTGGTAGATCAGCTCATCAGCCATTGATGTCGTGATTTCTGGTTGCGCCAGGTGGGAAATGACCTTGCGGGCCAACTTGATCGTCACGGCTGGTGCGGCGGCAATCTTCAGCGCCATTTCCATGGCGGTGTTGTCGAGTTCTTCGCGGGTCACGATGCGGGAAACGATGCCGAGGGAAAGGGCTTCTTGTGCGTTGAGTGAACGTCCAGTGAGCACCATGTCACTCACAACGCCATGACCACACATTTGAAAGAGTCGACCAACGCCACCGGTGTCCGGAATGACGCCGTGTCCTGCCTCGGGGAGCATGAATTTCGCTTCTTCTGAGGCGATGCGGATATCGCAAAGCAGTGCTCGTTGGAACGAACCGCCGATGGCCCAGCCTTGGATTGGGACGATGACAGGTGCATCAAGATCAAAGAGTTGTTGGATGCCCTTATGGCCGCGGGTCATGAGTTCGTGGTGGGTCAGTCCCGTTGTGTCATTACCGATCGAGCCGACGTCACGCCCCGATGACCATGAGTGGCCCTCGCCACGCCAGACCACGGCACGAATCGATGGAGTTGCTCGAAGTTCGCCGAGAATGTCGAACAACTGCTTGTCCATCTCATCGGAAAAGGCGTTGCGCTTCTCTTGGTTGTCGTTTGTGATGACGGCAATCGGGCCATCGATCTCGAGTCGGACCTGTCCGCTCATGGTTCCCCCTGCTGAAGTGAGCCTCGCTGCAGTCTTGCCGAATCGCCACAGGTGGTCGAACAGATCGCCATCATGGAGTGTGTGGGCCACACTTGGAGAAACAAAGGGGGACCCATGCGCTGGAAAATCGGTGAAGTAGCGGTCACGAAAGTTGTGGAGCTTGAGCAAGAACTCCCCCTAAGCGGGTTGCTCCCTCGGGCGACCGAGGAGGCGCTTGCGCCGCACCAGACATGGCTCATGCCGTATTTCATCGACGATGAAGGCATGACTGATCTTTCGATCCATGCGTTTCTGATCGAAAGCAGTGGATTGCGCATCATTGTCGACACCTGCGTGGGCGATCGCGACATGGCTGGTCTTCCCGGCTTCACTGGGGATCCTGCATTCTTGAAGCGACTGACGGCGGCAGGGTTCGCGCCCGAGACCATCGACATTGTGTGTTGCACGCACTTGCACTTCGATCACGTGGGTTGGAATACGAAACTCGAAGACGGCAAGTGGGTGCCGACATTTCCGAATGCTCGCTATCTGTTCTGTCGTGCCGAATACGAGTCGTGGATGGCCGAGCCCGGCGGCTACGCCTGGAACCTTCCCGACACTGTCGCTCCCGTAGTTGAGGCGGGACTTGTCGACCTCGTTGATCCCGATCACCGGGTCACGAGTGAAGTCCGTTTCGTCCCAACTCCTGGTCACTCACCCGGGCACATGTCGGTGCTGGTTGAATCCAACGGCGCTCGAGCGTTGATCACTGGCGATGCCACTCATCATCCGGTTCAGTGGGCAGAAACTGATTGGGGTATGAGCGGAGATTGGGATGGAGCCCAAGCGGCTGATTCTCGGCGTGAGATGCGCACTGAACATGGCGACACGGGAACGTTGATTTTGGGAACGCATTACGCCGCCCCGAGCGCTGGCCACATTGTCAGCGTGAATGGGGAATGGGAGTTTCACGCAAGCACCGAGACGGAGTTCTGAGGTGACAAGTTCGATGTTTGATCTCACCGGCAAGGTGGCGGTCATAACGGGAGCAAGCAAAGGGCTTGGTCGTGCGATGGCCCTTGGTTTTGCTGACGCGGGTGCCGATGTCGTGGTGTCGAGTCGCCGAGTCGACGCGTGTGAAGAAGTCGCCGCAGAGATCCGGGCGAAAGGGCGTCGAGCACTTGCGGTTGCTTGTCACGTAGCGGACTGGGCCCAATGCGATGCGCTCGTCGCTGCTGCAGTTGCCGAGTTTGGGAAGATCGACATCCTTGTAAACAACGCAGGAATTGCTCCGGTGCCGCCGTCTCTTATGGGCGTCACTGAAGAGCTCTTCGATAAGACCTTCGGAGTAAACGTCAAGGGTCCTCTGAGGCTCATGGCAATGGCGGCCGAGCACATGCCTGCCGGTGGATCAATCATCAACATCAGCACCAAGGCTTCGCGGCGGCCGTCGCCGTTCACTGTTGTCTATGCAGGATCGAAAGCTGCGTTGAATGCAATCACGCAAGCAACCGCGCAGGAGTTTGGTCCGCGAGGTATCCGTGTGAACGCGATCGTGTGCGGTCCGTTTGTTACGGACAGTTTCAGCAAAGCGATTCCAACTCCCGAAGCAGCCGAGCGGGTTGCGAAGATGATTTCGGTGGGGCACATCGGCCAACCCGAAGAAATTTTGGGGACAGCGTTGTTGCTCGCTTCGGATGCGTCGTCGTATATGACTGGAGCACTTCTCAATCTCGATGGTGGCGGTTCGTGAGCGAAGACGTTGTCGGCTCGGAGTTGGTCGACGTTGAACGTCTTGGCGCTTGGCTTGATGGTCGAGGTCTAGAAGTCGGCCAGCCGCTGACTGTTGCTCCGCTGACGTCAGGTCGATCAAACGCGATGTTTACCGTTCATCGCGGATCGTCGCGCTGGGTGCTTCGTCGTCCTGCAGCTGTCGCGATTGAACGAGCGGACGAAGGAATGCGTCGTGAATATCGAATTCTCGACGCTCTCAATGGTTCCGATGTTCCGCACCCTGAAACGGTTGCGCTGTGTGATGACCACGACGTTCTTGGTTGCACCTTTTTTCTGATGCAGCAGGTTGATGGAGTGAACCCTGCGCCGCCGCTCCCAGAACCGTTTACTGCGGCTGACCAGAAGAGTGTTGCGTTTGCGATGGTGGACGCACTCGCCGCACTTCATGACTTTGATTGGCGGGGAAGTTCGTTATCCGATTTCGGTAAGCCCGACGGATTTCATGAACGTCAGGTCGAGCGATGGACTGGGCAATTGGCGTCCTATAAGGGCCGAGAGCTCCCGGGGCTTCACCGTGTCACGACGTTCCTTTCGGAAAACCTTCCGGGATCGTTCGAACCGTCGCTGATGCATGGGGATTTCCATATGTTCAACGCGCTGATTGCGGCCGAACCGCCGGGGAAGGTCACCGCGATCATCGATTGGGAAACCGCAACGATCGGCGATCCGCTGCTCGATCTCATCGGGTTCTGTGAAATTTGGGGGAAGGCAACAGCGGGGCCGGGTTGGCCCCGCCGAGCTGAACTGATCGCCCGTTATCGAGAACAGCGCGATCTCGAACTCCCCTCAGACCTTTCCTATTACGAGGTGCTCTACAACTTCCGCATGGCCGTGCTCCTAGAAGGCATCTACCAGCGGTCGCTGCACGACGCGACACGACCAGACCTGGTGGATGTCGGTGACGGGGCGATGGGTTTTCTTCAGCGCGCCTTAGAGGTGCTGGACCAGCGTTGAGCACTGCCGTTCGAGCAGGTGGTCAGACCTTGTAACCGCCGTCGACACTGATGACCTGCCCCGTAATTCCGCGGCCATCTTCGCTCGCAAGAAGCGTGGCCATTCCTGTGAGCTCGGAAGCATCAAGGACTCGATGTTGAAGGCTTTCCGAAGCGGCTCGTTCCTCTTCGATTTCGACACTGGTGCCGCGGGCGGTTGCGATGCGTTCAAAGTCGACGAGTGAGGTTCGTGTCCAGCCAGGGCAAAGCAGATTCGCGTTGATCCCGAACGGTGCGCCGCTCTTCGCGAGTTCCTTGGTGAATCCAACCAGTGCGTGTTTTGCGGTGGTGTAGGGGAGTGAGGCGCCGGTGGTCTTGGATGTGCCGGACCCGATGCTGATGATCCGACCGAAACCCTGATCGCGCATGCTTGGGAGTACTGCGCTGGTTGTCCACCATGCGGAGGTGAGGCACAAGACAAGCGTTGATTCGAACGCGTCGTCATTTGCCAGGAACGGGTCATTGTTTCCGACCGATCCGCCGACATTGTTCACGAGAATGTCGACGCGACCGAATCGTTCGAGCGCTTCCAAGACGGGGCGACGAGCATCGTCGCGATCGGTGGCATCGGCGACTACCGCCAGCCCTCGATCAGAGTCAATGCCCGCAACGCTGAGCGTGTTCTCAAGGTCAGACGCCGTGCGTGAGGAAACGACCACGGTTGCTCCTTCGGCCGCGTACCGAAGTGCGATGGCTTCCCCAATGCCTCGGCCACCGCCGGTGATCACCGCAACGCGTCCGTCGAGCTGTCCCATGAGTTCCCCAATCGAATCGGCCAGTCGGCCCGCTGGATCAATCCTGTCACGCGCAACTTGCGACCCGTTTGAAGGCCAAGCGGTGAGGTTCATTGCTCGTGGTTCGTCTGAGTTGTCGCGGCCCCGTAGCCTTGCAATGTGTCTGAACCCTTCTACGTCACCACTCCTATCTATTACGTGAACGATGTGCCCCATATCGGGCACGCATACACGACGGTGACCGCAGACGCATTGGCCCGCTGGCACCGCCTCGTCGGCGACCCCACCTTCTTCCTCACTGGCACCGATGAGCACGGTCTGAAGATCCAGCGTTCCGCCGAAGCGAATGGCATTACCCCGCTTGAACAGGCCGATCGCACGAGCGCCCGTTTCCGCGAAGTCTGGGAACTACTGAACATCAGTAACGACGATTTCATTCGCACCACCGAACCGCGACACATCACTTCGGTGCAGACCTTCATGCAGGCCATCTTCGACAATGGCTGGATTCGCAAAGGTTCGTACTCGGGTCATTACTGCGTTCCGTGCGAGGCCTATTACAACGAGGCCGATCTCGTCGACGGCAACTGTCCGATCCACGGGCGACCAGTGGAATGGCTCGAAGAAGACAACTGGTTCTTTGAACTGTCGAAGTTCGAACAGCCACTTCTTGATTGGTACGCGGCGAATCCCGGATGTGTGCAGCCGGAAGGTAAGCGCAATGAAGCGCTGGGAATCATCAAACAAGGCCTTGAAGATGTCTCGGTCTCGCGCACGTCAATCTCGTGGGGTGTTCCGGTCCCATGGGATGAAGGTCATGTCTTCTACGTCTGGTACGACGCCCTCATCAACTACGCGACAGCAGTCGGATATGGCGCCGACCCCGAACGTTTCGCTGAATGGTGGCCGCAGGTTCATCATCTTCTCGGCAAAGACATTCTTCGATTCCACTGCGTGTATTGGCCTGCGATGTGCCTTGCTGCCGGTATCGAGCCGCCAAAGAAACTTGCGGTCCACGGCTTCTTGCTCGTTGGCGGCGAGAAGATGTCAAAGACTCGCCTCAATCAGATTTTCCCGGCCGACCTCGTCAACGATTTCGGTGTCGATGGTTTCCGATACCACTTCTTGCGCGACAACCCGTTTGGTCCCGATGGAGATTTCTCCTACGAATCAATGGTCACGCGTTACAACGCAGACCTCGCCAACAATCTTGGAAACCTGTTGTCTCGAGTCGCAACTGTGGTCGGCAAGAAGTGCGATGGAATCGGACCAGCACCTGCTGCCGATTCACCGCTCGCAGCAATCGCCGCGCAGTCGCTAACTGACACCATCGCTGGTTGGAACAACATCACTCCGAGCATCGCGCTTGAAGCAACGTGGCGACTCGTTGGCGCGGCGAACGCACATCTTGAAGCGAATGAGCCGTGGAAGATGGAACCGAGTCCCGCTCTTGATGCAGTGATGGGTGACGCACTGGAAGTGCTGCGCATCGTTTCGATTCTTGCGACCCCAGCGATGCCCGACACCTGCGCACAGATCTGGCAACGCATCGGCTTGTCCGGTTCGCCAGTCGATGCTGGCGTCGCTGGCGCGACCTGGGGCGGGTATCCCGGCGGTTTGCCGGTCGTGAAGGGCGATGGGCTCTTCCCTCGTATCGCGAAACCCGCCGCCGACTGACGGAGTCCTCATGCGCTGGATCGATGATCACTGTCATTTGGGAGACGGCTCGGACCGATGGCCCGAAGCCGAAGCCACCATCGCCGAGGCACACGAGGCCGGCGTGATGCGAATGATCACCGTCGGTTGCGATCTCGCGTCATCGAAGCTTGCAATTGAGGTCGCGAGCGCGTTCGACGATGTTTGGGCGACAGCTGGTGTCCACCCGCACGACGCAAGTGAGGGCATCGAGGGCATCGCCGAGCTACTTGCCGACCCCAACGTGGTTGCCGTGGGGGAGTGCGGACTCGATTACCACTACGACAACTCGCCTCGTGAGGTTCAGCGCGAGGTCTTCGCCCAGCAGATTGCTCTGGCGCAACAACATGACCTTGCCTTGGTTGTGCATACCCGGGAAGCGTGGGACGACACGTTTGCGATGTTCGCAAGCGAGGGCATCCCGTCTCGCACGGTGATTCATTGCTTCACCGGTGGGCCTTCGGAGGCACAGAAATGTCTCGAACTCGGGGCCTGGCTCTCCTTTAGCGGCATCGTGACCTTCCCGGGAGCGCCCGAAGTGCTCGAGGCCGCCACCTTTTGCCCCCTCGATCGCCTGCTCATCGAGACCGATTCGCCGTTTTTGGCTCCTGTTCCTCATCGTGGGAAACCGAATCGTCCTGCCCTCGTTCCCGTTGTGGGGGCGGCAATCGCGGCGGCGAAAGGGATTGATGTAGCCGATGTGGCCGATGTCACATGGAAAAATGCCGCGATGGTGTACCGGCTCCCGTAGCAGGGGATTCGCGACTTTTTGGGAACTCCGCTCGCCTGCGGAAAACCCTTCGCGACGGGCTGAGCAGGGGTTACGCGCAGTTGAACGGTGGGTGTCTCACCCCTCCGGGATAGTTGCGGGTGCCCAATCACCCTCCTAGGTTCTTCAGACGGCTCCGGGCGGAGTTTGCACTGCGTGATCGCGCAGGGCGTCCTTCCGCCGTCGCCAGGATCTATTGCTCGACGAAGGACGCAGTTCTGAACACCACCGTGCACCCGACGCAACGCCGACTGATGATCGC
>JBIIGP010000013.1:0-16983 GCA_044236415.1 Acidimicrobiales bacterium
CTGCGCAGGGCGGCATCAACGCCGCCAAGAACTACAAGAACGACGGCGACAGCGTGAAGCGGTTGTTCTACGACACCGTCAAGGGCGGCGACTTCCGTTCTCGCGAGTCCAACGTGCATCGCTTGGCCGAGGTCAGCGTCAACATCATCGACCAGTGCGTGGCGCAGGGTGTTCCCTTCGCTCGTGAATACGGCGGTCTTCTCGACAACCGTTCGTTTGGTGGCTCACAGGTCAGCCGTACGTTCTACGCACGTGGCCAGACCGGCCAGCAGCTTCTGCTCGGTGCCTACCAGGCGCTCATGCAGCAGGTGTCGCTTGGTCGTGTGGAGCTTCACACCAAGACCGAGCTGCTCGATGTCGTCACCAAAGACGGCGTCGCTGCAGGCATCGTCACTCGCGATCTCATCACCGGCGACATTCAAAGCTGGGCGGGACACGCCACGCTGCTGTGCACCGGCGGTTACGGCAACGCCTTCTACCTCTCCACCAACGCCATGAACTCCAACGTCACGGCAGCCTGGCGAGCACATAAGAAGGGTGCGCTGTTCGCGAACCCTTGCTACACGCAGATTCATCCGACGTGTATCCCGGCCAGCGATGAATTCCAGTCGAAGCTCACGCTTATGTCCGAGTCGCTTCGTAACGACGGCCGCATTTGGGTTCCGAAGCAGTTCGACGACAACCGTGCACCGGAAAACATTCCGGAAGCCGATCGCGACTACTTCCTCGAGCGCAAGTACCCGTCCTTCGGCAACCTCGCACCGCGCGACATCGCGTCACGCAGCGCGAAGCAGGTCGTTGACGAAGGCCGCGGCGTCGGCCCGATCAAGAACGGCGTCTACCTCGACTTTGCCGAATCAATTGGCCGTCTTGGCGAGAACGTCGTCTTCGAGCGTTACGGCAACTTGTTCGACATGTACGAGCGCATCACCGATGAGAACCCGATGAAGATGCCAATGCGCATCTACCCGGCGTCTCACTACACAATGGGTGGCCTGTGGGTTGACTACAACCTCATGACCAACATCCCAGGCCTGTACGCACTCGGTGAAGCCAACTTCTCCGATCACGGCGCAAACCGTCTTGGCGCTTCGGCCCTCATGCAGGGTCTGGCCGATGGCTACTTCGTTGCTCCGAACACGATCGGCGATTACCTCGCTGGCTTGCTCGGCAAAACCCCGGTTGGCACCGACGATCCCGCATTCGCCACTTCAGTGGCGGCGGTACAAGACGACATGCGTCGTTGGATCAGCGTCGGTGGCACCAAGTCGCCGGAGTACTACCACCGTGAACTCGGAAAGCTCGTCTGGGACTACTGCGGCATGGCTCGCGACAAGAACGGTCTCGAAAAGGCACTCTCCGAGATCCCCGCATTGCGCGAAGAGTTCGAAAGCAACGTTCGCGTTCTCGGAGATCCCGATGGCGTCAACCAGTCGCTCGAAAAGGTCGGCCGCGTTGCCGACTTCTTCGAACTCGGAGAGCTGATGTGCCGCGATGCGCTTATGCGTGAAGAGTCCTGCGGTGGTCACTTCCGTGTTGAACATCAGACCGAAGATGGCGAAGCCAAGCGTGATGACGAGAACTTCTCGTTTGTCGGCGCGTGGGAGTGGGAAGGCAAGGGCTCTACCCCGACCCTCCACAAAGAGCCTCTTGTGTTCGAAAACGTCAAGCCCGTCGTGCGCAGTTACAAGTAACCAGGAGCAAATGTGAATCTCACACTCAAGGTCTGGCGCCAGAGCGGTCCTACCGATTCCGGCCATTTCGAGACCTACGAAGCAACCGACGTGAAGGACGAAATGTCTTTCCTCGAAATGCTCGACCTCGTCAACGAAAACCTCATCGACAACGGCCACGAGCCGATCACGTTCGACAGTGATTGTCGTGAAGGCATCTGTGGCACTTGTGGCCTCATGATCAACGGTCAGGCCCATGGTCCCCAAAAGGGAACCGCAACCTGTCAGTTGCACATGCGCAAGTTCCACGACGGTGAGACCGTCACCATCGAGCCGTGGCGTGCCGCTGCGTTCCCGGTGCTGAAGGACCTCATGGTCGATCGCAGTGCCTTCGACGCCATCATCGAGTCCGGCGGCTTCATCACCTCCGACACCGGTGGCCCTCGCGATGCGAACGAGATCCTCATTCCGAAGGCCGCAGCCGACACCGCCATGGACGCTGCAGCGTGTATCGGCTGTGGTGCGTGTGTAGCGGCTTGCCCGAATGGTGCAGCTCAGCTGTTCACTTCAGCCAAGCTGGCGCACCTCAACCTGCTTCCGCAGGGACAGGCGGAACGCTGGAAGCGCACCGAGGACATGGTCGAGACCATGGAGATGTTCTTCGGTTCATGCACGAACTACGGCGAATGCCAAGAGGCGTGCCCGAAGGAAATCCCGATCGACTTCATCGCAATGATGAACCGCGACTTCCTCAAGTCAAAGATCAAGAACCGCAAGCTGCAGGGTCAGCGCTGATCAGTTTCTGATTTGCACACCCGCGGCATTCTCGCCCGGCGCCGAACCACTTCCTTATGGGAGTAGGCGGCGCCGGTCGTCGTTTTGCAGTGCTACTCGGCGAAGTGGTCACCCTTAGGCGCGCGGCGGTGACGGATGAACTCGATGATCACGGGAAGAATCGAGACGAACACAATGACCACGACCGCGATCTCAATGTTTTCGCCAATGGCGGGGAACGCACGCCCAAGGGTGTAACCCAAGAGCGTGATACCGGCGCCCCACAAGATGCCACCGATGACGTTGAACTTCACGAATGTCCGGTAGTGCATATTGGAAACCCCGGCGACGATCGGGGTGAAGGTTCGAACAATCGGAACGAAACGAGCGAGCACGATCGATTTCGACCCGTGCTTGGCGAAGAACTTCTCGGCGCTTTCGACATAGGAAGGTTTAAACAAACGTGATTCGGGCCGCTTGAAGAGCGCCGGACCAACCTTCTTGCCAAAGAGGTAGCCCACCTGATCGCCAGCGATCGCGGCGAGAGTTACGCCCAACATGACGATCCAAATGTGGCCGCCGGCCAATTGAAAGATCTCGCCATCTTCCGAGATCTTGATGCCATAGGTGGCCAGACCGGCGGTAAAGAGCAACGAATCACCTGGGAGGAAGAAGCCAATCAGGATGCCTGATTCAGCGAAAACCACAATGAAGAGACCTATAAGCCCCACCGACTCAAGAAGCTTTTGTGGGTCAATACCAACAGCGAAAACTGCATTTGTCATGGCGGAGAACATGGCGGGAACCCTAGTGGTGAGTTCCTCGCCGCCTGTGACACATCAGTCGCTAATTCTCAGATCTGTGTCAGTACCCGTCGGCAGGGTTCACGACTGACAACAGTGGTTCCTCGTTCAAATACAAACGCAGATTGTCAATGAACGTCGCGTACATCGCTTGGAATGCGCCCGACCAGTTCCATGACACGTGAGGGCTAAGGCGCACATTGGGGTGCGAATACATCCAATGCCCATCAGGAAGCGGTTCGGGTTCGGTGGCGTCGATGTCGGCGCAGGCAACGATGCCTCCATCAAGTGCACGCAAGAGCGCATCGTCATCGATGATCGGACCACGAGCGACGTTGATGAGTTGCACGCCAGGCTTCATGGCGGCGAAGAGTTCGTCGTTGAACAAGCCGCGGGTCGCGTCGGTGAGGGGCGCCACAAGCACGATGTGATCAGCATCGGCAACTAGATCGGTGACAGAACGCACCATCCGGACACCATCGATGGGGCTCGGCGCATCGGTATTGCGCATTGCGGTCACGTTCATGCCAAACGGCAGCGCTCGTTCTGCAATTGCCGTACCTATTCCGCCCATTCCGAGGATGGCGAGGTTCGCATTCTCGAGCGTCGCAAATGACGGCGAGGGAATGTTCCACTGCTTCGGTTGTTCAGTAACAAACGAACCGGGCATCCGTTTCACAAAGGACAACATGCAGGCCATGACCCATTCGGAAATGGGTACAGCGCTGAGGCCGCGTGAGTTGGTGAGAATGAGGTCGTCGCCAATGAGATGCAGCGGAAACTTGTCGATGCCAGTGCCAATGAGATGCACCCACTTCACACCACGACTGAGCGCGTCTTCCAGGGTAGGAACGCTTGTGGGCGTGGTTATGAGCACATCACCGATGATGCTTGCGTCGATTTCGCCTGCCATCGGGATGGCAATGACCTCGACCTGCGAGGCGATGTCATCGGGAATATGAATGGCATCGAGCTGGCCGACGTGGCTGAGAATTCGAAGCACGGTAGATCGCCCTCTCTCGCGGCCTGCGCCGGCATTGAGATGGTCAGCGTACCGGACGCACCCTTGCGGTAACCGAAGAACGGGCTCCACCGACTACCGTCCAAGCGATGCCTGCGTACCTCTCCCCTGCCTGGTTCACCGAGGCCGATGCACTCCTTCGCTCAAGCGAGACCATGAGCGCACAGTCGCAAGGCGTGCAGTTAGTGCTCGAACAACGCGTTGGCGAGAGCCACAGCGCCACTGTCTGGCACGTGCGTTTCGCCGATGGCGTCGTTTCCATGGCTGCAGGTCCGGCAGATTCCGCCGATGTGGTGTTCGTCAGCGATACTGCGACAGCAGAAGGCATTCGCGATGGATCATTGAGCGCTCAAGCTGCGTTCATTGCCGGCGATCTACGCGTCGAAGGCTCCATCAACGCACTGTTAGAGCACGCCGAAATGTTCGCTGCGCTTACAGACGTACTCGGCCCGCTGCGCTAAGCACAACGGGCCGAGACCAAACCATTTCAGTTTCCGACGCACCACTACATGGTGCCGACGGAATCAGATAAGTCCGAGTTCCTTCACACCGTCACGCTCTTCAACGAGCTCGGCAACCGAGGCGTCGATGCGACCACGTGAGAAGTCATCGATGTCGAGACCCTGCACGATTTCGTACTTGCCATTGGCGCAGGTGACGGGGAACGAAGAGATGATGCCCTCGGCAACGCCGTAGGAACCGTCGGACGGAATCGCCATCGAGACCCAGTCGCCCTTGGCCGAACCAAGTGCCCAGGTGCGCATGTGATCGATTGCAGCGTTTGCAGCCGATGCCGCGCTGGAAAGTCCGCGAGCTTCGATGATTGCCGCACCGCGCTGCTGAACGGTTGGGATGAAATCGTTTTCAAGCCAGGCCTGATCATTGACGAGTGCAGCTGCGTTCTGACCCTTTACTTCAGCGTGGAAGAGGTCGGGGTACTGCGTTGCGGAGTGGTTACCCCAGATCGTCATCTTGGTGATGTCCGAAACGGTGGTGCCGGTCTTGGCTGCGACCTGTGCGATGGCACGGTTGTGATCGAGACGAGTCATTGCGGTGAAGCGCTCGTTCGGAATGTTCGGAGCGTTGTTCATCGCGATAAGGGCATTGGTGTTGGCGGGGTTACCGACTACGAGGATCTTGACATCAGAAGCGGCGTTATCTGACAGCGCCTTGCCCTGCGGCTTGAAGATGCCACCGTTTGCTTCGAGCAGGTCCTTGCGCTCCATGCCCTTTGAACGGGGACGTGCGCCAACAAGCAGTGCGTAGGAAATGTCGCCGAACGCCTCGTTGGGATCATCGGTGCGCACGATGTCAGACAGCAGCGGGAATGCGCAGTCTTCGAGTTCCATGGCAACGCCCTTGAGCGCATCCATTGCGGGAGTGATATCGAGAAGCTGGAGAATGACCGGCTGGTCTTCTCCGAGCATCTGGCCACTAGCAATACGGAACAGAAGGCTGTAGCCGATCTGACCGGCAGCACCGGTGACAGCTACGCGAACGGGGGTCTTCACGGGGGGTCCTCCACAGGGACGTCAGGTTGACGAGCCGACACTAGTCAGCCCGCAGAACCCCTGAAAAAGCGAAGGATCAGAGTGTGACGGGATACGGGAACTTGGAGTCCACGCCACCATCAACAACGAGTGTGCGACCGGTCACATAGGCCGACATATCGCTGGAAAAGAACAGTGCTGCCGAGGCGATATCAGAGGTGGAACCCATCTTGCCCATCGGCGAATTACCGGCATTGAGCGCCCGTTGCTCGTCGGTGAAGGCCGCTTCCATGCGGGGGCTGAGGATGGTTCCTGGGGCGACAGCGTTGGCGCGAATGCCGAAGCCGCCGAGCTCGATCGCCAGGGTCTGCACCCACGCCATGAGTCCAGCCTTGGCCGCTCCGTAGGCAGCGTGCATCGGTGCGGCGGTGAGGCCGCTGACCGACGCGATAAACACCATCGTGCCGCCATCGGTCTTCGACATACGACGACCGAATTCTTGTGACAACAAGAACGCGTGACGAAGACAAATATCGATTTCCCAATCGAAGGTTTCGTCGGTCATGTCGAGGATCGATTCCCAACGGGCCATGCCGATGATGTCGACGAGACCATCGATGCGACCATTGATTGCTTCGGCGTCGGCAGCGAGTTTCTTTGCGCCTTCACGAGTGGTGACATCTCCGACCCACGCAACACCCGCGGGACCAATTTCCGCAGCAATTTCCGCAGCTCGATCGGCATCGACGTCAACACACACAACGGTCTTTGCGCCAGCCTGCACAAGTGCGTGCGAGGTCATGCGTCCCATACCGACACCAGCACCGGCTACCACAAAGGTGCGGCCGTCGACGCGAATGCGGGAAAGGAAATCGGGTACTGGAGAGTTGTCACCGGTTGTCATCGCACATTTCCGTTCGTGAGTTGTTCGTTGATTGAAAAGGTCATGCCATCACTACGCCACCGTTGGGACGAATTACCTGTCCGGTGACGAATCGTGAAGCGTCGCTCGCGAGATACAGCATCGCCCAAGACTGATCTTCGGCAGTAGCGATCGTGCGCAGAGGCGATTGCGCGGCGCGGGTTGCGGTGTAGGACTCGCGTTCGGCTTCATTGACCGAACCGTCGGCGTTTGTCCAACGTCCCTGCACCATCGGCGTGTCGGTGAAGCCGGGAGCAATGGCATTGACGCGAATGTCATTGGCGCCAAGTTCAACG
This sequence comes from Acidimicrobiales bacterium, assembly GCA_044236415.1. Taxonomy (GTDB): domain Bacteria; phylum Actinomycetota; class Acidimicrobiia; order Acidimicrobiales; family Acidimicrobilacustridaceae; genus Acidimicrobilacustris. Next base: position 6,980 of record JBIIGP010000013.1, read on the forward strand.
GCCGCACAACGAGTCAGGTGCGACACCGCAGCTTTGGTCATCGCATAAATCGAGAGTGTCGGGGCTGGCATATCGCCACCGGCCGAGGACACGTTGATGATTGATCCGCCGTTGGTCATCGCGCGCCCCGCAGCAGCAACGCCCCAATACGTTCCCCACAAATTGACCTTCGTGATGAACTCAACATCTTCGGGAGTTGCATCGACGATGTTCATGTAGCGAATGACGCCGGCAACGTTCGCCCAAACGTCGAGACGGCCGTTCGTCTTGATTGCGGCGTCGGCGAGTGCATTGACCTGGTCACGGTCCGAAACGTCAGTGGGCACGACGGTGGCGCTTCCGCCCGCAGCCGCAACCATCTCGGCGGTTTCTTCAAGACCAGCAACACCAACATCGGCAATGACCACATTGGCGCCGGCTTGCGTGAAGGTGATGGCCGCCTGACGGCCGATGCCCCCAGCAGCACCAGTGATGACCGCGGTGCGGCCATGCAGCGAGAACTGTTCGATGAGTTCGTTGGAGAGGGCCGGACGGCCGTCAGTGTTCGAGGTCATTGCTCGGTCCTCTCGTTCGCGTCGGCGACGCGGGCCTACTACTATTTTTTCGCTATTGCGAAGAACTCTTCGCTATGCTGCGGCCACCGTAGGACACCGGTCACACCCGGTCAATCGACCCGAAGGTGCCGTCATGGCCCGTCCCGCACCGGCTGCGAGCCGAGCGATCCAAATCCTCGACCTCCTCGTCACCCACCCCACCGAGCGATTCACGCTGACCGAGTTAGTGCGCCGCACCGGGATGAGTTTGGGTTCGGCCCACGCCACCCTTGCCGTACTCGAAGGCAGCGGACACGTTTCGCGTAACGCAACGACACGGGCCTATTCACTCGGACCAGCTCTAGTTGTTGCCGGTGTGGTTGCGCTTGAACATCACCCTGCAATTGATGCTGCGCGCCAGGTGATCGAACCATTGGCCACTGAGCTCGGCGTTGAGGTAGTGGTGTCGGCGCGAACCGTGAACGAAATCATCTTTGTGGCGCGCTCTGGTCAACACAGCGCGTTTGGTCCTGGTGTGCGCGAAGGCGAACGAGTGCCGCTGGTGCCGCCATTAGGCGCGGTGTTTCTCGCGTGGTCGGAAGATCATGAGATTGAACAATGGTTGAAACGCTCGCCCGATCATTCATCGGCTGCACTCGCTCGCTACGAAGCCTCACTTGAGCTCGCCCGCACGCGTGGCTTCGCGGTGACCGCTGGTTCTGATACGCAGCGACAACTCGGCGAACGTACCTATTCGTTATCGGACTCCCCCAGCAACGCCGAACTTCGCAACGATGTCACCGCGTTGTTTGCGGTTCTCGCTACCGAGGACTACCCAGTTGTTGACCTGAGTGCGAACAGTCGCTTCGACGTCGGCACGATCGCCGCACCCGTGTTCGGCGCAGACGGTGACGTCATCGCTGCAATTTCCGCAACTGGATTTCCACCCAGCCTCGATGCCGACACCGTTATCAACGCAGGAACGAAAATCCGCGATGCTGCCGCGATCGCCACAAGGTCTTCCCGCGGTCGTTTCCCTTCGAACTAACTCGCTCAGGCAGTGACGCGGGAGACGAACTCGGCCATTTCGGTGACGCCTTCGACGGCTTCGGGGAATGCCGGGTAGCTCATCGTCCAGATATGCGGCATTTCCGGGTAGATGCTGAGGGTTACATCGACGCCAGCAGCCTTCGCAACCTCGGCGAGTTTGCGTGAGTCATCGAGCAACACCTCGGCATCGCCGACAAGGATGAGCAACGGCGGTGCGCCGTCCCAATCGCCGAACAGCGGCGAAGCGATTGGGTTCATCGGGTCGGCCCCACCGAGATAGGCGGGTGCCGCTTCTTCGGCCGAGGTACGAGAGAAGAGCTTGTCGGATTCGGCATTGGTGTCGTAGGTGTCTGCGGTGATCGTGAGATCGACCCACGGCGAACAGCAAATAACGCCAGCGGGGAGAACGCCATCGGCAAGCGCATGCATGGTGACCGATGCAGCAAGACCACCACCAGCTGAGTCACCAGCAATCACAATGCGGCCGGTGTCGATTCCTTCGGCAAGGAGCGATTCCCAAACGGCGAAGCAATCGTCGACCGCTTTGGGGAACTTGTGCTCGGGGGCCAGTCGATACTCGACCAACAGCACTCGGGCACCGAGCACCGCTGCAAGATGCGAGCCGTAGGAGCGATAGGCCAGCGCGGAGGCAATGCGGAAACCGCCACCATGGAAATAGAGAACGATTGGGGCGTCGTCTGCCACATCAACTGGTCGGCATTCGATACCAGCAACACCACTACGCACGAATGGCTCGCTAACCGTTCCTTCGGCCAGTGGCATCTGTGCCATTGCCTCGTCGATACGAGAGCGCTGTTCGGCGATGTCGGCAGGGGGCGGCGGAACCGGTCGAGCTGCCATTGCTTCCTGCATTGCGTGGAATTCTTTGCTGGCCATGGGCCGACACTAGAGCGTCGGGCTCCACGAACATGGCGTGTTTGGCGACTTCTTAGACAGCTTTTTGTCCGGTGTTACCCATCCAGCTTCGGTAGAGCTCGGCATACCGGCCGCCAAGAGCCACGAGTTCCTCGTGCGAACCGTGCTCAACCAACGCACCCGCGTCGAACACGAGCACGAGGTCGGCTTGTTCTGCCGTTGACAAACGATGGGCCACGCTGATCGTGGTGCGACCTTCGGCGAGCCGGTGCAATGCCGTCGTAAGTGCACGTTCGGTACGTGGATCAACGGCGCTCGTAGCTTCGTCGAGGATGAGAAGGCCTGGGTCGGCCATTTGGGCACGAGCCAGCGCAACAAGTTGGCGTTCACCGACACTCAAGCCCTCGCCGCGCTCGCCTACTTCGGTATCAAGTCCACGAGGCAGACCTGCCACCCAGGTTTCAAGACCAAGTTCGGCAATTGAAACACGAACATCATCGAGCGTTGCGCCAACGCGACCCATCGCTATGTTCTCGCCCAGTGTCGTGTCGAACATGAAACCGTCTTGGGGCACCATACGAATGCGTTCGGTTCGCGACTGACGATTCACGGTGTCCAGCGCGATACCGCCGACAAGCACCGAACCTTCAACCGGGTCGGCGAGGCGATCAAGCAACTTCACAAAAGTGGTCTTACCTGAACCGGTTTCGCCCACGATCGCAACCGACGCGCCAGCGGGAATATCGATAGTGACGTCGCGCAACACCGGACCACCGGTTTGATAGGTGAATCCAAGATGTTCGACGCGCACGTCGAGCGGGCCTTCGGGCAGTTCCACACCCGGCTCAGGCTCAACAAGATTGATCGGCGTATCGAGAACATCGAGCACCTTGGACCAACCAGCAATAGCGGTCTGGGTTTGGTCGAGGATTTCGCCGATCTCGGCAATCGGTCCGAGGATCAGCTGAACAAGGAACAAACAGGCCACCAAACTGCCGGCGTTGAGTCCCCACGATTCACCGAACCAGATGCCGGCCATAGCCACCGATGCCAGCGCAACACCACCGAACGCATCACCCAACGGGAACATGAACGCGAACCAACGGGCAGCGCTCATCTCCGACTTGAACTGCGCCTGGATGGCATCGTCAAGACGAGCACGCGAACGACGCTGTAATCCGTAGGCCCGAATCGGCGCTGCACCCTGCACCGCTTCGCTGACTTCCGAAAGCGTCGTGCCGACACGGTTTCGAACCACCGTGTAGGCCTTCAATTGACGACGCTGCATCACGCGAAACAGCGGCAACACCGGCAGTGCAGCAATCACGGTGATGACCGCAAGTTGCCAAGCATAGAAACTCATGACGATCAGCGTTCCGATGACAACAACGGAATCGATGATCCAGGCCACAGCGCCGTACTGAACAAACCGGGCGATTGTTTCGATATCGCTAGTGACGCGCGAGGTGAGTTCGCCACGTCGAGTGGACTCGTGATCGGCCATCGGCAACCGATGAATGTGCTTGAACGTTTTCACCCGCAAGTTACGCAGCATCATTTCGGCCGTCGTCACGAGCCGCACATAGGTGATTCGGGCGAGGAACATGAGCGCAATGACGATCACCGCTGCAGAGGCACAGGCCGTGATCGTGAAGCCTCCGTTGAATCCGTCATCAGCCAGCAGGCCCTTATCGATCACCTGCTGGATAAGAACCGGAATGATCAAGCGTCCGACCGCGCCGATCATCGCGAACAGCACGGTCAATCGAAGGCCTCTACCCAGTTCGGGACTCTGGGCGAATCCCCGCCGCAAAACCGCGAGAGCCCGCAACCGGCGTTCACTCGCCCTGTCCTCTTCCGCAGAAGCAGCGAGAGCGTCATGTTCAAGCGCAATGGGGTCGTCGAACGCCGATGCATGCTCCATCACGGCGAGTTCGTCATTGGCCTGAGCCGACAACGACTCTTGGTCAATCCGGGCGTCATCGCCCGAAGCGTGAGTGCGCTTCTCGGTCATGACGACAACCTGCCTGCATCTTCATCATGATCGATGTCTTCGGCCATCGACTCTTGGTCGACATAGGCGTGCACGAGACGGGCGTAGTCGGGGTTCGAGGCCAACAGTTCGGGATGTGATCCGGTGGCCACAATGCGGCCTTCGTCGAGGAACACCACTTCGTCGGCCAATTCAATAGTTGACACTCGGTGAGCTACCACCAAAGTGGTTGTTTCCAGCGAGGTGCGCAGATCGCGCAGAATCGCCGACTCGATCACTGGATCAACTGCGCTGGTGGCGTCATCGAGGATGAGCACGCGAGGGCCGCGCAGCAACGCACGAGTCAGAGCAAGACGCTGACGTTGTCCGCCCGAAAGCGTGACGCCGCGCTCTCCCACCACCGTGTCCCAGCCATTCGGGAGTCGATGCACGAATGCCGCCGCATGCGCGATTGACGCGGCGCGTTCGAGTTCGGTGTCATCGACTGGATCGCCAAGCGTGACATTTTCACGAACCGTGTCGGCGAACAGGAACGTCTCTTGAAAGACAAGCGCCACTTCGGATCGCACTGCGACGGGGTCGAACTCGCGGAGGTCCACTCCATCAAGTTCCACCGTGCCGCTGTCGGGGTCGACGAGACGGGGAATTAGTTCGCACAATGTCGACTTACCTGAACCGGTGACGCCCACAAGCGCAACGATTGATCCGGCAGCGATGTTGAGGTTCAGGCCATCAAGCACCGGTGGATCATCGCCATAGCGGAATGACACATTCGCAAATGACACCGACAGCGGTCCATCAGCAACTGAAGGTGGGTCGTCAGTCGCTGCACCAGGTTCGTGCGGGGCAGCAAGAACCTTGTCGAGTCGTGCGCTCACCACCACCGAACGCGGGAGTTCCTGAAGGAAATAGCCGAAGACACGCATCGGGAAAGCAAGCAATCCGAACAACGCCGCAGCCTGCACGATATCGCCGGTGTTAAGACGATCAATCGACACTTGCCAAGAACCCACCAGCAACAACGCGATGATTCCAAGGTTCGGCAAGGCATCAATCATCGGGTCGAACACAGCACGAATACGGCCGAGCCCAACGCGAGCAGCCCGAAGTTCGTCTGCAGCCCCCTCAAGTCGGTCGACTTCCTCGTCTTCGCGACCAAGCGTCTTCACCATAAGCACACCGTCGAAGGATTCGTGTGCGATCCGACTGACATGACCGACTCGCTCCTGCACGACACCCAATGGCTTCTCGGCTCGGCTGGTATACATCCGATTGATGATTGCCAGCAGCGGGAAGAGCACCACTGCCACCAACATCAAGAACCAGTCGACCGTCGCCAAGCTGATGATCGCAAAAACCACGAGCGTTACGACACCAATGCTGAACGGGAGCGGATTAATGACTTCGCTTGAAGCAACGATGTCAGCGTCAGCATGGGCCAACAACTCGCCAGTCGGAGTTTCACGGTGATACTTGAGCGGTACTGAGAGGTAGGTATCGGCCAGCTTGCGACGCCAATCTCGCTGAGTTCGATACGTCAAAAGTGCAGCGAAATAACGGCGCAGAATAATTGTCGATGCACGAAGCAGACCCACCAGCAACAGAGCAAGACCCGTGTACCAAACGGCTTTGACTTCAGGTCGACCCGATTCAAACGTCGGAACGATCACATTGTTTGTGATGCGTCCAAGGATGATCGTGGTGCCGACTGCAGCACCTGCGTAAATCGCGGCGCCAAAAATCGAGACAATGAATGGGACAGGGTGAGCCTTGACATAGCGCGTCAGGAGCCGCGCGCCGCGACGGAAGAGCCCGGGGACACCTGCGGCCATCAGTGATTATGCGCCAGCAGACGAAGCGTCGCCGAGACCGAGATTCGCAGCGATCTCGCGCGTCGCCGTTGAGCGATTAAGTGTGTAGAAATGAAGACCCGGCGCACCTTCGTCGAGCAATCGCTGGCACAGTTCGCTGGCGAGTTCCACACCGAGTGCGCGAACGGCATCGGGATCATCGGCAATCGCATCAAATCGAACAGCCAAGTGCGGAGGGAATGCAGCGCCCGCAAGTTCGGCGAACCGAACAACCTGTGCGGCGTTGGTGACCGGCATGATGCCAGGAAGTACGGGTTTGTCGCAGCCAAACGCAGACAGACCTTCAACAAGACGCAGATACGGTTCAGCTTCAAAGAAGAACTGGGTGATAGCGAAATCGGCCGCGTTTAACTTGTCGGCCAATCGACGGCGATCAGAATAAAGGTCTTCTGAGCGCGGATGGCCCTCGGGATGGGCGGCAACACCAATCGAGAAGCCGCTCTTTTCCTTAATGAGTTCGACCAATTCCATGGCGTACTCAAAATCGCTTTCGGCAACCACTCCGTTGTCGTCGACAATCGGATCACCAGCGAGCGCAAGGATGTTCGACACACCTGCGGCCTTGTATTCATCGAGCAATGAATCAAGCTGCGCACGGGTGTGGCCGACGCAGGTGAGATGCGCCATGGCAGTGATGCCGATATTGCGCTCAATGTTGATGACAACGTCGCGAGTGCGTTCACGAGTGGAACCACCAGCGCCGTAGGTCACCGAAACGAAGGAGGGGTCAAGCGGCGCAAGGTCGGCAATAGTTTCTTCAAGCGCACGCGCTGCGTCGTCAGTTTTTGGTGGGAAGAACTCGAACGAACACGTACGGCCCGAGGCAAGAAGATCAGCGATATAGGTCATGGTCAGCCCTGCTCCACGCGACGTTCGGCAGCCTCAACGGTATTGACTAACAACATGGCGCGAGTCATCGGGCCAACACCACCGATGCGCGGTGACAGCCAACCGGCAACTTCAGCAACCTCGTCGGCCACATCGGAAACCAGTTTCTTGCCTTCAAACGAAACACCAGCAGCAACAACCGCAGCGCCAGGCTTCACCATGTCGGACGTGATGAGTCCCGGTGAACCAGCCGCAGCGATGATGATGTCGGCTTCACGCGTATACGCGCCGAGGTCGGCAACGCCGGTATGCACAACGGTGACCGCAGCGTTGGCGTTTGGTCGCTTTAGAGTAAGGAGATTGGCAAGCGGTCGGCCGATGGTGAGACCGCGACCAACAATGACAACGTGGCGTCCTTCGATCTGAACGCCGTAATGCGCAAGCAAGGCTTGGATACCAGCCGGCGTACACGGCAGCGGCCCATCGACGCCCTGCACGAGATGGCCGAGATTGACCGGATGTAGACCATCGACGTCCTTGGCCGGATCAACCTCGAGCAGCGCACCTTCGAAGTCGAGATGCTTCGGGAACGGGTACTGCATCAGATAGGCATCGACAGCCGGGTCGGCATTGAACCGGGCGATGACATCGAGAACGTCCTGCTGGGTGGCATCAGACGGCAAATGGGCGTGGTGCGAGGTGATGCCAAGGGCCTCACAATCGCGGTGCTTCATCGAGACGTAATTGGCCGAAGGGCCATCGTCGCCCACCAAAACTGTGCCCAAACCGGGGGTGATGCCCCGTTCGATGAGGGCCTGGACCCGACCGGCCAGATCGGCCTTGATCCCGGCTGCCACGAGTTCACCATCGAGCACCTGCGCAGTCATAGAGGTGACCCTACCGGGCCTCGCTAGCGTGAAGGTTCGTGCAGCGCTCTCTCACCATCGGCCCCCTGACGGTCGACCCGCCCGTCGTGCTCGCGCCGATGGCCGGTGTCACCAATAGCGCCTTCCGGCGCCTGTGTCGCCGCTACGGGGCAGGGCTGTACGTGAGCGAAATGGTGAACGCTCGCGGTCTGCTCGAAGGGGGCGAGAAGAGTTGGCAGTTGGCCTCGTTCGCTCCCGACGAATCTCCCCGATCGCTCCAGCTCTATGGCACCGACCCAGCGGTGGTGGCCGAGGCGGTTCGGCGCCTGATTGACGAAGGCCATGTCGACCACCTCGATTTCAACTTCGGTTGCCCCGCCCCCAAAGTGATGCGCCACGGCGGTGGAGCAGCAGTTCCCACCCGTCCGCGCCTATTGGCCGCGATCATCTCTGCCGCAGTTGAGGCCGCCGACGCCGCTTCGGGCGGCACGGTGCCGGTCACTGTGAAGATGCGGATGGGCCTCGACGACGAACGCCTCACCTATCTCGAAGCCGGTCGCATCGCAGCCGACAGTGGAGCAAAAGCGGTTGCGCTGCATTCGCGCACCGCTCGACAGCGTTACTCCGGCCGTGCCCACTGGGACGCGATCACCGCGCTCGTTGAAGCCGTACCTGATGTTCCCGTTCTCGGCAACGGCGATATTTGGACCGCTGACGATGCGATCTTGATGATGGAACAGACCGGTTGTGCCGGTGTCGTCGTAGGTCGAGCATGTTTGGGTCGGCCCTGGTTCTTCGGCCAACTCGCTGATGTGTTCGCTGGCCGACCCGTTCGGCCCGAGCCGCCACTTGGCGAAGTCGCGATCATTGCCGCAGAACACGCTCGTCTCTTGGCCGAATCCGTTGGCGAACGGCGAGCCATGTTGATGATGCGTAAACATCTCGGCTGGTATCTCACTGGGTACGCCGTTGGATCAGTTGCACGCCGACAACTCACGTTGGTTGCGTCATTTGCGGAGCTTGATGATCAACTCGCCGCTCTTGACCATTCGTTAACTGTTGATGCCACGACTGCGGCTCGACCACGCGGCACGCAAACCGGCCCTCACGCCGTGATCATCCCCGAGGGCTGGCTTGATGCCGAAGCCACTGCCCCACCCGACGCGCTTGCCGATGCATCGGTGAGCGGTGGATGAGACTGTGACTATGCAACTCGTCTTAGCTTCGGCCTCTCCTCGCCGCCAAGAACTTCTCGCCGATCTCGGATTGTCCTTTGCTGTGCGTCCAGCCGATATCGACGAATCTGTTCACGCAGGCGAAGCGGGTGCCGATTATGTGCGCCGACTTGCTTGTGAAAAAGCTGCAGCAGTGGCCGGCCCCGGCGAGCTCGTAATCGCTGCCGACACCACTGTTGATCTCGATGGCGAATTACTCGGTAAGCCGGTGGACGAAGACGATGCCCGTTCACTCATGCGGAAGCTTTCCGATTCAGTGCACTACGTGCACACTGGCGTGTGTGCGTTGCTGATCGATGCCGATGGCGCTCGGCGAGAAGAGTCCACCGTTGTCACCACCGCAGTGACCTTCGCACCGGTGCCGGATGCGTGGATCGACTGGTACATCGCTACTGGCGAGCCATTCGACAAAGCGGGCGGCTACGGCATGCAGGGTTCCGCTGCGATTTTTGTCCATCGAATCGATGGCAGTCCTACAAATGTCATCGGACTTCCGCTTGATGCAACCGCGTCACTTGTTGCCCAGTTGGGCTTCGACCTATTCAGCTTCTCGAGTTAACGAGGCGCTGGCGCGACTAACTCGACGGCATTGCCATCGGGATCGCGCAATTGCAGCGAAGGCTTTCCGAGTTCGTCGACAACCGCGGGAACGTTGAGTCCGAGTTCACGAAGATGCGCTGCCCACGCTTCAAGCGTCGGGCCATCGGCCACCGCAAAAGCCAAGTGATCAATCGGCGAATGATCAACATCAG
>JBIIGP010000173.1:0-4663 GCA_044236415.1 Acidimicrobiales bacterium
CACCGAACTCGAACCTGGGGTTAGGCGAGTACTGCAGATTCCCCTGGATTGAGTAGAAGCCCGCGCAGTAGCGAAACCAAAAGCGCGTTGTACGTCTCAGTCGGATCGGCGAATGCGCACATCTCAAGAATTTCTAGAGCAACTGCTCCATGACACGCTGCCCAAAGTTCTTGGGCCACGACTGCAGCATCTCCGGAGAGAAAGTGCTGAGTGTCGATCGCCCGTTGCACTGCAGTGCTCAACTCCTCAAAGGAGCGAGCCGCAGCCAGAAACGATTCGTCTGAGGCCTCGAATCCGGGAACCACGCGGAGAAACATGACGGCATAAGTGTCGGGGTTCTCAAGAGCGAAGCGTCGGTAGGCGCTTCCCATTTCTTGGATCGCAAGCACGGGATGACTCGACGTTGTCGATGCACGCAAGGCCTCGGCTAACTCGGTGAATCCATACTCGTACACGGCATCGAAAACGCCGTGCATATCGCCGAAGTGGTTGTAGATGCTCATGGGAGCGACGCCGGCTTCGGACGCGAGACGACGCACAGTTACCGAGTCAGGGCCATCGGACCCGATGATTCTGAGGGCTGCCTCAACGATCGAACCCGTGACCTCAAGGGAGGGGGTCCGGTGCCGTTGGACCAGTGCTACTGACTGTTTCGCAGAGGCCATAGCCAACAACTATAGGTCAATGTTCCACTTCTGTGGATCACTGTTCTATAGTTCAGGCCTCGCCCGTTTGCCCGTGGAGCTCCTGATGGATTCTGAAACTGTCTACCGCCGTCGTTGGTGGATTCTCGTTGTACTTGCGCTGAGCGTGTTTCTCGTTGTCGTCGATAACACGATCGTGAACGTTGCACTGCCTACGCTCAGTCGCGACCTGGGAGCATCCACGACAGAACTCCAGTGGATCGTCGACGCCTACAGCTTGGTCTTTGCCGGTTTATTGCTTGCCGCAGGCGGACTCGGCGATCGCCTCGGTCGAAAAGGAACGATGCAAATCGGGCTCGTCGTCTTTGCTGCGATGTCCGTTTGGGGAGCGTTCGCAACGAGTTCAGGTCAACTCATTGCCGCTCGTGGGGCAATGGGTATCGGCGCGGCCCTCGTCTTTCCGGCAACGCTGGCGATTCTCACCAATGTCTTCACTGATCCAACTGAACGAGCGAAGGCGATCGGTGCATGGTCAGCCGTTTCCGGTATGGCGGTCGCTTTCGGACCCGTCACCGGCGGCTTCCTTCTTGAGCACTTCTGGTGGGGTTCGATCTTTCTTGTCAACGTTCCCATCGTTGCGATTGCACTACTTGCCGGTTGGCTTCTCGTGCCTACATCGAAAGATCCCGATGCCGGTGCGTTCGATCGGGTCGGAACGATTACATCAATCCTTGCTATTGGCCTTCTCGTCTTCACCGTGATCGAAGGACCGCATGCAGGTTGGATTTCGGCAAGGACGATTGGTGGATTCATCGGTTCGGCGGCGCTGCTGGCGTACTTCGTCTGGTACGAGCTTCGCCGCGAAAACCCGTTGCTTGATGTCCGTGTGTTTCGTATCGCTCGCTTTAGTGCAGCTGCGGGTTCAATCGCAGCAGCATTCTTCACCCTCTTCGGGTTCATCTTTATCGTCACGCAGTACTTCCAATTCGTGCGCGGTTACTCAACATTGTCAGCGGGCCTTCACACACTGCCGTTCGCGATCTTCGCCGCGATCACCGCGCCAAACGCTGCACGACTCGCGCTGAAATTTGGACCGCGTCGCGTCGTTGGGACTGGGCTGCTCTCGATGATGATCGGATTCATCATCATCGGTTTTTGCAACGCCGACACAGCGTACTTCGGGCCAGTGGTGATTTCGATGGCGTTCATCGCAACCGGACTCTCGCTGGTTACGTCTCCATCGACGGCCGCTGTTATGTCCTCGCTGCCAAAGGAGAAGGCTGGCGCTGGCGCAGCCGTCAACGACACCACGCGTGAAGTTGGTGGAACCCTCGGAGTAGCTGTTGTCGGAAGCGTTTTCGCTTCGGTCTATGCGCCCAAGATCGGCGAGTTCTTCACGAACTTCCCTCAGGTTCCCGCCGATGCTGTTGCGGCCGCCAAGGCGTCAATGGCGGCCGCCATCGACGTGGCGTCCCAAGCTCCTGAAGAGGTGCGGCAGTTGTTCGAAACGGCCGCATCAGACTCCTTCATGCAAGGAATGCGCCTCGGGTGCTTCGTTTGTGCCGGTGTGGCCCTCGTCGGATCGATCGCAGCATTCGTCTTCCTGCCCGATCTGGAGTCACAAGAAGCGCCGCATCCGGGCGAATGGCCAGAACTCGAAGACGCGTAAGCAGCGATTGGGGGCCGGGATCGCTAAAGCCAAGCGGTTTCCGGGCATGACGCTTGTCACTTCCGAATAGGGACAGTAACGTCGCTCCCTGTCGTCGCTTCGGTGGTGGCAACGGGGGAGGTCTCAACGACTGCCCTTGCATTCGTTCGAGTGCGCCGTAGTCTCGGTTCTACTTGCTGTACCGAGTGAACCATCCGACGTTTGTCGGGATTCCAGTCATCTACAAAGGGGAAATCAGTGCCTAAAGGCAATGGAACTGCGTCGGTGGACAGCCGACCCAAGCGCCGCACACGTGGCGCGGTGTTGGTTGTGGCGCTCGTCGCCGTGCTCAGCATCTTTGCTGCCGCTTGCGGTGGCGGCCGATCCGATTCTTCGGGCGGAAGTTCAAACACCACCGCAAAGTCGACGGCAACGAGCTTCGGAACTCTCGATTCGCCTTGCGGCGCGGGTGAAGCAAAGGGCGCGACCCAGCAGGGTGTCACCGACACTTCGATCACCATCGGTTATGGCGATGACGCTGGTTACGCCGGCGCCCCTGGCCTTAACAAGGAAATGTCTGACGCTATGAAGGCCATGATCAAGTGGTGTAACGATCAGGGCGGCATCAACGGTCGTCAGATCACTGGCAAGTACTACGACGCAGCAATCATGGAAGCCAACAACCGCATGACCGAAGCCTGCACACAGGTCTTCATGCTTGTTGGTCAAGGCTTCTCGCTCGATTCAGTGCAGGAACAGACCCGTCTTGGTTGCAAGATGGCTTCCGTTCCCACCTACTCGGTGAGCGCTGCATTCGCTAACGGTCCTCTTATGGTGCAGGCCGTTCCGAACCCGATCGATAAGACCCCGCTTGCCGGTGCCTACCAGCTCGCTGGTCTTTTTCCTGACGCAGTGAAGAAGGCAGCAATCTTCACCGCCAATTACGCAGCAACCAAGGATTCCACCGACAAGGCGAAGACCTCGTTCACGACCGCCGGTTGGAACTTCCTTGATTGTGAACAGACCTACAACATCGGTGGTGAGTCCAACTGGACGCCGTTCGTTCAGCGACTGAAGGATTGTGGCGCAGAGGTCGTGTTCTTCTCTGGTTCACCTGCTCCCAACTTCCAGAACGTTCTTGATGCCGCAAAGGCCATCAACTTCACGCCGAAGTGGTACGTGGATTCAAACTTCTACGACACAACTTTCGCGAAGTGGAACACCTCCGGAAATGCCGACAACGTGTACGTCCGCATGGCGTTCTACCCGTTCGAGCAGGCATCGGAACACCCCGCTGTTCAGCAATACCTTGATCTGATCAAGGCATCGGGTGGCAAGACCGGTCTTCTCGGCGCACAGGCCACCACAAACTTCCTCCTTTGGGCATCGGCTGCACAGGAGTGCGGAAGCACCCTCACCAGCGATTGCGTGATGGAAAAGCTCAAGGCCATCAACGAATGGGACGGCGGCGGACTTCACTCCAACGCTGACCCGGGTGCAAACCTTCCTCCTGACTGCGGCATGCTCGTCCAGCTCAAGGGAACGGAATACACCCAGGTAGCTCCCTCAAAGAAGGGCCAGATGGAATGCTCGCCGAAGTTCATCGGCAGCGTTACCGGCCCGGTTGTCGACGCCGCCAAGCTTGATGCCAATCGCATCTCGCAGGTAGCGAAGTAATTCCTGACGCTTCGGCGTCATGCAGAACTGAACAAGGGCGGTCACCGGGAAACCGGCGGCCGCCCTTGTCGGTTTTGCTGCCGAAGGCTTGAGGCGCGTCGCCACCTCGGACATCGGCTCGAACCTGTCTTCGCCTCGGGGTTCCGAGGGCTACCCTCAGCCTTTCGAATCGAAGGGGGACGTTCATGGGTGCAGGGAAACATTCGCGCAGACCGCGTGTTGCAGTGCTGACGGTGGCGCTTGTCGCAGTTCTTAGTGTGTTTGCCGCTGGGTGCGGCGGCGGTCGATCTGATTCATCAGGTGGAACCGCAACAACCAAGGCGCCGGCCGCGACTGACTTTGGCACGATGGCTTCGCCATGCGGGAGTGGTGATGCGAAAGGTGCAACAGCACAGGGCGTCACCGACACCAGTATCACGATCGGTTACGGCGACGATGCCGGTTATGCCGGTGCTCCTGGTTTGAACAAGGAAATGTCTGACGCGATGAAGGCCATGATCAAGTGGTGTAACGATCAGGGCGGCATCAACGGACGTCAGGTCGTTGGCAAGTACTACGACGCAGCGATCATGAATGTTTCCAATGTCATGACTGAAGCGTGTTCGCAGGTCTTCATGCTTGTGGGTGAAGGCTGGTCGCTTGATTCGGCTCAGGAGAAGGTGCGAGTCGGATGCAACCTTGCCGCAGTGCCGAC
>JBIIGP010000174.1:0-4647 GCA_044236415.1 Acidimicrobiales bacterium
TGGATCTCGTTGACGAAGTAGTCCCACTCAATGACGCGAGGGTCAAAGCAGAAGTCGCGCTGATCTTCTGCGGTCTGGTTGTCCCAAAGTGCGAGCAAGCGATCGAGGCCATAGATGGCTTCACATTCGGCGTATGCGCCGTAGATCTGGACATAGCCAAGCGCTCGTTCAGCTTCTTCGCGCTTTTCTTCAACCGCCGCGCCCCATTCGGCTTGTTTGCCGCGCAAGGGGAGCGCTCCGAGGATGCTTTCGGCGCGCCCAAGAGTTTTGGTTGCTCGTTCGAGTTGGCCCTTGACGCGACCGCGGCCGGGAAACGACCACGTCGGCACAATGATGGGCTGACCCTTGGTGTCGTACAACGGACGCTGCTGGAACCACGCGCTGACAAGGTTGACCAAGCGGCGGTAGTGCAAAGGGTTCTGCGAACCAGAGGCAACCTGAACAACCTCAGGTTCGGGCTCGGGTCCCTTCGCTGCGACGGCAATGATCGCAGCGGAAACAAGATCGACAGGAATGACGTCAACAACGCCTTCGGGAACGCCTGGGAATTCTTTGAGAAGACCGCGTGCGTAACTGATGATGATCGGCTCGGCCATGCGGAATCCGCGAATCCAGCCGGGTACTGGTTCAGCAAGCGCCGATTCAATAATCGAAGGACGCACGATGCTGACCGGCACATCGCCATGGGTTTCGACAAGGGCGCGCTCACCGAGGGCCTTCGTGTAGGCATACGCGTCGGGCCAACCGAGTGACGCAGCACGAGCACGACCGGTTTCAACCATTCGATCAGAGACCCAGCGATCTCGCAGCTGTTCGGTCTTCTCGGCGAGAAGTGGAGTGCCGGCGGCGCCAAGTTCACGGTTGGCCTGCGTGCGGAAGTCGGCAAGCTTTTCGGGAGTGCGACTTTCGGCCTCGGCATCGCGACGTGCGCGACGTGCACCTTCTACTTCGGCGCGCCAATCGACATCGATGAAGAAGTGGCTTTGGTCGACGAGTTGTTCGGGTGCGGCACCTCGATGGTTTCCGGCCACATAACAGGTGGAAACGGCAACGAGATGGGGCGTAATGCCAAGTTCGTTACAAACAGCCGCGATGCGAGTCGGTCCAAGAAGGTTGACTTCAACCGCCGAATCAAGCGGCGAATCGAAACTTACGGTTGCAGCGGAGTGGATGATGATGTCGCAACTTGCAAGAACGGCGCGGCCTGCTTCATCAAGGCCAAGACCATCGCGACCAACATCGCCTGCAACCGACGTGATGCGTCGGGCAGTCATCTCTGCGAATTCGTCTTTGCCCAGTTCGGAGCGAAGTCGATCAAAGGCGTCGTTCTTCAGGATTTCGCGAGCCACTCGCTGTTCAACGGTGGAGCGCCGGCCGGGACGAACCAGCAGCACGATCTCGCAATCGGGCACCGAGCGCAGAAGTCGCTCAAGAAGATTGGTGCCCAGGAAACCGGTGGTGCCGGTGATGAACAGCCGTTTGCCGGCGAGTGCGTCACGAATCACGAGCGAATGTTTACCACTTGGTAAGTGAAACGTCTACACTCATGGCATGGCCCTCGCCGTTTCCAGTCCCCCCAAGGGATCCCGAGCCGCCCGCACCCGGGCCACCGAGGACCGCATCCTCGCCGTAGCCCTCGAATCGTTCGGCACGAAGGGCTTCGATTCGGTCTCGCTCGATGACTTGGCGGCCGATCTCGGCATCACCAAGCAAGCCATCCTCTATCACTGGTCATCGAAACGGGCCCTGCTTGATGCGGTCATCGATCGGGCGGCGCTTGAGCTCATCATCGAGTTCGACGGCGCTCTTTCTGAGGACGGCTCAGGCTGGAGTCGAGTCGAGTCAGTGGTGCGTCGAATTTTCCGCGTCGCCATGCGTCGACCCGAATTGCTGGGATTCATTCGTGAGATCAGTCGAATCGGGGGCGATGCGTCGCTGCGAGTTACCGCAGATCTCGATCCGTTCGTCTCACGCGCGACTGCCTATTTCAATCGCGAGATGGACGAAGGTCGCATGCGTCGATGCGATCCAGGCTTGTTGTTGGTGTCGGCCTACTCAACGGTGCTTGGTGCTGCGACGGAAGTTGAAGTGTTGCGCGCCGTCGGCATCGAACCCACGTTGCGAAGCACGGTCGTGCGTCGTCGGGAACTGTTGTCGTTCCTCTATGCGGCGATGGTTGCGCCGGAGTACGCGAGAACTCAGGCGCCGCGGTAGCGGACCACTGTGGCGCGGCGTTCAATCGCCAAACCCACGAGTTCGTCAATGAGTGCACGGTAGGGAAGGCCACTGGCCTGCCACATCTGTGGGTACATCGAAATCGGCGTGAATCCAGGAATCGTGTTGATTTCATTGAGTAACCAGCCGCGGCCGGGGTTCTCAAAGAAGAAGTCAACTCGTGAAAGCCCCTCGGCGCGGTACGCGCGAAACACTCGGCATGCCAACTCACGAACCTGTTCAGTTTCCGCTTCGGAAAGTGGCGCCGGAATATGAAGTTGAGCAACTCCAGCGGCGTATTTGTCTTCGTAGTCGTAGAAGTCAGCGCCGGGAACGATTTCACCGGGAATCGATGCCCGTGGTGTCACGGTATGGCCGAGCACCGCAACTTCGATCTCGCGGGCAACAACGCCTTCTTCAAGCACGATCCATTCGTCGTAGCGAAGCGCATCATCGACTGCAGCTCGAAGTTCAGCGCGTGTCGTCACCTTCGACACGCCAATCGAAGAACCCATATTGGCGGGCTTCACGAAAATCGGAAATCCAAGAGCATCGCCAAGTTCGTCAAGCACGGCCTCGCTTCCGGGGCCAGTGAGTTCGTTGGCGTGCATGCCTCGCCAATTGGTCTGAGCGATTCCTTCAGCCTCGGCCACCTGCTTGGCAATGATCTTGTCCATCGACATCGACGAGCCGAGAACCGCCGAGCCGACAAAGGGGACACCGGCGATTTCGAGCAGACCCTGAATCGTGCCGTCCTCGCCCATCGGTCCGTGAAGAAGAGGAAAGACCACAGAGTCGGCGGTGAGGACCGAGAAAGGGTCGACGGTGTTGCCAGAAATTTCCATGGCATCGCCAAAGGTCGAGACGTCGGTCGAACACTCAATCCAAGTGCCTTCGCGGGTGATGCCGATGGCAACGAGGTCGTAGCGATCGGGATCGGCGGCGGTAAGGACGTGGCGGGCGGTCACGCGAGACACGTCGTGCTCAGCGGATTGGCCGCCGAACAAGACGACGAGACGGGTGCGATCCGGGCCAGGCATGGGAAGAACCGTAGTTCGGCGGCCGTCGACCCGATTGACGTCCCGTAGGGTGAGATCGTGGAATTTCGGGCCGCAGACATCGCCGCCGCTGTGGGCGGAACTCTTTCCGGGCCCGATGTCGTCGTCGATGGAGCCAACTTCGACTCTCGATTGATTCGACCTCGCCAACTTTTCATTCCTGTTCGTGGCGAGCGTGACGGCCACGACTTCATTGATGCAGCCCGACAGGCTGGAGCAACGGCGACG
Source organism: Acidimicrobiales bacterium (assembly GCA_044236415.1). Taxonomy (GTDB): domain Bacteria; phylum Actinomycetota; class Acidimicrobiia; order Acidimicrobiales; family Acidimicrobilacustridaceae; genus Acidimicrobilacustris. The sequence goes on from JBIIGP010000174.1 coordinate 3,501, forward strand.
TTTAGCTCCCGCGGAACCATCGATGGGCTCACCACGATCGAGGTCGCCGATGTCGAGGCCGCTTTTGCAGCGTTGGGGGCTGCTGCTCGAAGTCGTCTCCCCGATCGTGTTGCCGGTATCACCGGATCAGTCGGGAAGACCTCAAGTAAAGACCTTGCTGCGGCGATTCTGGCTCGGCGGTACGTCACGACCGCGAACGAGAAAAGTTTCAACAACGAACTTGGTGTGCCGCTCACATTGGTGAACGCGTCACCGGACACTGAAGTGACGATTGTGGAAATGGGCGCACGCGGCGATGGTCATATTGCTGACCTGTGCGCGATCGCACAGCCAACTGTTGCAATCGTGACGTCGATCGAATTGGCCCATTCGGAATTCATGGGTGGGCTTGATGACATCGCGCGAGCGAAGGGCGAACTCGTTGAAGCTCTTCCCACTCATGGCGTTGCGCTACTGAATGCCGACAATGAGCGTGTTGCTGCGATGGCGCAACGCACTGCGGCGCGAGCAGTCACCTTTGGTCTCTCGGGTGGCGACGTGCACGCCACCAATATCGTCATCGAAGACGATCTCCGTGTGCGTTTTGATCTTCACTCCGAATGGGGAACCGCTTCGATTCGGCTGGGCGTTCGTGGCGTTCATCACGTCGGTAATGCTCTGGCCGCCGCGGCACTTGCGTTGTTGTGGGATGTCCCGATGGATGATGTGGTTGACGGCCTCGAACAGGCGGCGCTTTCACCCTGGCGCATGGAACTGCATGTTTCGCATGCCGGTGTCCGAGTGTTGAACGATGCCTACAACGCCGGACCAGCTTCAATGGAAGCTGCGCTTCGCGCGGTGGCGCAGTTGCCGACGGCTCACCATCACGCAGTGCTCGGGCCTATGGCCGAACTGGGAGACCAGAGCGCCGCAGCGCACGCGCATGTTGCGGCGGTTGCTTCCGAACTCGGCGTTCGATTGATTGCGTTCGGCACCGATGGTTACGGAAGTTCAGCTGCTCAAACTGTGACCACCATCGATGACGCGCTCGCCGCACTTGGCGATCTGGGTGCACAGGATTCGGTTTTGGTAAAGGGCAGTCGCATCGCCGGGCTTGAGCGCCTTGCCGCAGCGTTACTGGCTGACTGAACAGTTACCGACGAAGAGT
>JBIIGP010000175.1:0-4601 GCA_044236415.1 Acidimicrobiales bacterium
AGTGATGGTGGCGCACACCTGCTCACATTCTGCGGCGCCGACTACACCACCCGCACGTTGACCGAGACTGTTCCCGACATGATGACGTTGGAACAAGCAGTTGCTCGACTCACATCGGAGCCAGCGCAACTTCACGGACTCAACGATCGCGGCCGTCTCGCAGTAGGAATGGCCGCCGACATCGTTGTCTTCACACCTGATGAACTTGGAGTCGACCCGATCACGTTGCTGCGTGACTTTCCCACCGGCGCTGGCCGACTGGTGTTCGGTGCTCGCGGTTACAACGCGGTCATCGTTAACGGAGAACCGCTGTTTCTCGACGGCGAGCACACAGGAGCGTTGCCGGGCGCGATTCTTCGCCCCTGAATCTTGCCGAGTTGGAACGCGACGCTTAACCGGTGAACGAAGGGGCGACGTCAGGAGTCTCGACGTAGGTGAAGCCTCCGACGAGCGTTGCTGTCTGACCATCGGCAGTCGTCACAATCACGTCGAACACCCCGGGATCCTGGGGGCCCGTGGTGCAGATCAGCTGCGATGTCGTGACGAAGATGACTGGCTCACAGGGAACTCCACCGATCTCGACGGTGGTTTCCGTTGTGAGATTTGTACCGTCGACGGTCACCTCAGTCCCACCTGATTCCGGACCCGATCCGGGTGTCACCGAATCGATTGTCGGAACAGCAGTGGTGGCCAGTGGTGTGATGTCCACGTCGTTTTCCGGGATCGGATCGGCAGTGTTTGAGGCCACGACGACTTCGGTGTCTCGCGATGTCGGAACCGGCGTGCGCGCCGAGCGCACCTCTATTTCAATCGTTGCCGAGGCGCCGTTTGCGAGGTCGCCCAATGCACACGTAACCGTGGCCACCGAAGCGACGCATCCGCCAGGAACAGCCTCGACCGTTAGCCCGCTCGGAATCGTTAGAACCATTGTTGATGCGATGGCGTCGGTCGGGCCGTTGTTAAGGGCAGTAAACGAGAGTGTTGCGGTTTCCCCGGGCGCAACAATCCCGGGCCCGTTTGCTGCTGCTTCCAGATCAGCAAACGGAGTAATGCGAGTCGTTGCAAACGCCGTGTTGTTTGAGGGATCGAAATCATCTGTCACCGCAAAAACTCGGGCGTTGTTGATTGCGAGTCGATCAGCGGCAGCAACCACCGAAGAGAACGACGCCGTAATCGTCACGCTTCGAGTAGCGCTCGGTGCCGTTGCGCCGCTCCATAAGCAACTCACAGTGCTGTTTGTCCGAGCGCAGGTTCCACTTCCACTGGCAGTGGCAACAACTGTTGATGCATCAACCGCCACCGGAAGTCGATCAACAATCTGCAGGTTTGTTGCAGATGCTGCTCCGTCATTGGAAGCAGTAACTGTCCATGACACTGCGTCGCCCTGCTGAGCGACCTCAACTGATGTGGTCTTTACGATCGAGAGATCGGTTGCCGGTCGAATTGTGAGCGGAGCAGTGTCAGTAACAGGCGTCGGAGTGACATCCGATCCAGCTGTTGCGGTGTTGATCACCGTTGTACCCGCAAGTTCCACCTGCACACGAGCACGAATAACCACCGTGACAGTGGTTCCGACTGGGACGGTGCCAAGCGCACATGAAACCGTCGTTGCACTACCACTGCCACCCGATGTTGTGCATGAGCCTTGGGGGGTCGTCACTGTTTCGACATCGAGATGGGCGGGAATGGTATCGACGAGAACAGAATTCCCCGCCGCTGCCGGACCCGAGTTCCGCAGTTCAAGTCGGTACCCAGCGAGTGAGCCCACACTCACGGTTCCGGTAAGCGCTGATTTCGCAAGACGAAGATTCGCTACCGGAGAAATTCCCGCCGACACACTTGAAACATCGTTCAGCAGCGCAGGGCTGTTCGGGTCGGTGGGTTGACCTCCACCGGACACCGTCGCGGTGTTTGTCACCGGTTGTCCTGCTGCGAAATCGGCTTCGACGAAAAGGGGGTCGAACGAGGTTCCGGGGAGGAGCCCGGTAAACGAGTTCTGACAGTTCAGAGTTTGTGCACCACCAGAGGAACACGACCACCCAGAACCCGACGATGTGATGTTGGTCGCCGCAGATCCCAGTACATCGCTCACGGAAATCAGTTGTGACGATGCCGGGAGAGTCCCCGCGTTTGAGACAAGCACCTTGAATCGATAGCGAGTACCACCCGAGATGGGAGTCGTTGAATCGATGGTCTTTACAACCGCGGGGTCGGGATAGGTAACGGTCGCGACACGAGTGGCGACCTTTGAGATCGGAAGCCCAAGATCGGGTGAAACGAACCGCAACTGAGCGGTATTCGTAATTGCGCTGCCCAGCGCAGCATCGCCGTCTATAACAACATCAAACTCCACCGAGGCAGACTCGCCAGCCCCGAGCGTGCCACCACTTGATGGAGTGGCACCCGACCCAAGTCGCGCCGTGACCGAGTTACTTACAAACGTCGCGTTCCCGACCCCACTCGTCACCGTCGGTGATCCGCTACTTGTCGTTCCGCCTGGCAACGGATCAACCAGTTCCACATTGGTTGCTGGTCCAGACCCGTTGTTCGTGGCGGTGATTGTGTAACGAATGGTTGCACCAGGTTCAGCGTTCGCTGACACCGGAAAGCTTTGGGTCTTTGTCAGGTCGACCTGTGGAGAAAACAGTTCGGTCGCGAAGGTGATGGCCTGGGGTGCATAGGTATCTCCGCTGGTCTTCGCGCGAAACATTGCATTCGTTGCACCGTTAGGAAGAAAGCCATCGGCGGAGAAAAGGCTTGAGTCGTAGCCCAACTGATTACGCCAATCAGGGTTTTTCGTTGTGACGTGTGCACCGCGATTTGCGATCGTTGAATTCTCGGTGTTGTTCGAAGGATGCACAGCGTCGGTCAACAAGTTGTCATTCACTGACAGGTAATCGCCGGTTGCGCCGGCATCGCCTTCGGCAGCGACCACACCGATCGTTGTGCGAACCGTTCCCGCCGTCGGAGTCTTAAATCCTGACAACGCAATATCAACTGCAGTAGAACCAGAGACAATCTTCAGACCGTCGAATACCGAAAGATTCCGAAGCGGCTCGGCTTGATCCGCGTAAGCAACGACAAGCGACCAACCCCCTACTGCGTTTCCTCCAGTTCCGGTTTGTACGTCGGCAACCGTGTAGGCGCCAGGGCCCGCTTCGGTCACCAGTTCGGTGACGTCTGCGAAAGCTCCATAGCCGCTTCCAAGCGAAATGGGACCCAAGTCAACATTCACGGCGGTGACAGTTTGATATGCCGATGAATCCGGAAGTTTGAACTTCACCTGTCCGATTGCCGATGCATTCGGAGGTGGCAGCGGCACACCCACATATCCGTTTGCACCGGTGATGACGTCGCCCTTTTTCTGGATACCCGTCCAGTAGAGGCCAGCGAAAAGAACAACCCCGTCGGTTGGGAGATTAAGAGTCGCCTGCGATGAATTGAAAGTTGTTGGATCTGCATCAACATCAATCCAGCCCATATCGAACGTGTTGTTGTTGCGGGAGTTTGTGCCGGCACGAGCGCCTGCACAGCCGCTATTCACTGTGGGGTCAGGAGTTCCTGTTGGGCACTGCATCAACGTGTTCGCGGCAATGGCGATCTGACCATTGATGTTGTTCGAATAGCGAAGCGTGAAATTACGCCCTGAGTTGGAAACGACCTGTGCGCTCGACGTCGCTGCCGACACGACAATGGCCGGGGCAAGCAATGCCCCGGCCAACAACGCGATCAATGACTTCGAAAGACGACGAACACCGACCACGAGACCTCCAGAAGGAACGAACGAACACTATCTGTTCGCTCTACTCCCCTCCTTCGAATCCTGGTGCGAAATCGCTCCTGAACTCAGCCTCAGTAGGTAAAGCCGGTTGCCGTGATCCAGGCCGGGTCAACTTGGAACACGCCGGCGCTGGTCACCGTATTGACGGTCACTGGCGCAGGAATCCGGTTGCCGGTCGTCGCTTCGAACGAAACGGTGCCGGTCCAGCCCTTCCATCCGCTGGTGGCTGCGAGTGCGCTCTTGAGTGCTGAGGAAGACGTGCCACCGGCGCGGCCAATGGCGTCGGCGAGCACGAGCACTGAGTCGTAGGTGTAAGGCGACCATGAACCCGGTGCCGAATTGAACTGCTTGGTATAGGCCTCGACCAGCGATGCGCTATTCGGGAAGTCGCCCGGTGCCGGCACGCCAACGACTGGGCACTTCTGCGCGGCCGGGATTCCGGCTGCCGTGATGTAGCCGTTGTCGTAGGCGCCGTAGTCAGCAAGACACTTCGCCGCAGTGTTCGAGGCGAGCATTGCCTGCGCAATGAGCCCAGCTTCTGGGAAGTACGTGATGACATAGACCGCTGACGGATTCGTTGCGAGAACCTTGGTGACCGTGTCGGCGTAGGACGTTGCTCCGGGCGTGATCGACTCGGCTGTTGTGATCCGGATACCGGCGTTGCCCAACGATGCGGTCATGGCTTGGGCAGCGGACTTGGTGTAGTCGGTCGTGGAATCAACGATGAGCGCAACTGATGAGGCCTTGAGTTGCTTCACAAGTGCATCGGTTGCGACTGGTGCAATCTGCGAGGTCATCGGCTGCAAGGTGAAGCCCATCC
>JBIIGP010000176.1:0-4576 GCA_044236415.1 Acidimicrobiales bacterium
GTCGGTGCTCGTCTTATCGGCCTCGTGCCCGACCGCACCCGTACTGGCAAGATCCGCGACTGATCCGTTCGTTCATCGAACGAACAACCAACACTCCGGGGGGAACGATGGCTACCGCGCCGCTTGACGATCACCGCCAACGCAATTTCGACGTTGTACAAAGTGCGTTTGCAGCTGTTGGCGCCGGCGATGCTGATGCACAGGTCGCCAATTACACCGAGGACATCGTCCTTGAGTTCCCGTTTACCGATCCGCCTACCGTCGTTCCTGGGCGAGATGCTGTGCATGAACGCCTCAAAAATGCGTTCAAGGTGTTTCAGTTCGATCTGACGATTAGCGAAGTACACGCGTGTCTCGACCCCGACGAACTCATTGTTGAGTTCACCGGTTCGGGTTCGTACTTACCCAATGACGCGCCATATGAGAACCGCTACATCGCAGTGTTCAACTTTCGCGACGGAAAGATCTGTCGTCAACGCGAATACTTCGACCCCACTCAAGCGGCGAAGTCTGCAAACGCGTAGACGTTCGCGCGCCTACTTCTCAGCAGGTTCCCAGTACGGCGGTCGGAACGGATACTGCACGGCAGTCCCGATTGACTTCGCGCCCACCATCTTCTTGATCATTGAAACGTTCTCATGGAACATGATCGGCAAAATGCGGAATGTTCCGACAGGAATCGTTAGTCCGTAGAGGGGATTCACTTTCTCGACCTCGGCATAGGTGCCGAAAATTCGATCCCACAGAATGAAGACTCCAGAGAAGTTCTTATCGATGTAGAGCTTCTGGCGCGCGTGGTGAGCCTGATGATGCTCAGGCGTGTTGAACACGTATTCGATTGGTCGCGGAAAGCGGCCACGCCAGCTGACATGAAGCGGCAACTGGTAGAGCATCACGAAGCCGTAAATGCCAAAAAGGGCAATCGGCGAAAATCCGAGCAGTGCCCAAAGCGATACGAGAACGAGATCCCAGGCCTCATCAAGAAATGAAATTCGCACGGCTGTGGTCGGGTTGTAGTGCTCGCTTGAGTGATGGACCGAATGGTTCGCCCAAAACAGTTCCATCCTGTGACCCAACCGATGGGCCCAGTAGTAACTGAAATCCACGACAATGAAGAGAAGGATCGCAATGACCACGGTCGATGCGCCTCCAAAGATGTCCTTGAGGCGTTCATTGATCTGGAAGATGGCGTGACTATGCACCCATTGCGCAAACGCGTAGAGCAGAGGAATCACGATCAACGCTGAGCCGATGCCGTAAATCAGGGCAATACAAAACGATGAGGCACCATCGACAAATGTTGTGCTGTCCAACTTCTCACCGGTCTGCGAACGAGACCGGCGCCAGCGAAGGAATTCAACACCGAGAAGGAGAACAACACCGACTGCAAAAATGACAGCCTGCAATTTGTGGGTTCGGAGTTTTGAGACCACCCAAAAGGCGCCGATGATGAGCGCAATTACGAGCGGAAGCCACGAATACCGTTCGAAAATTTTCGATTCGGCTTTCGTTGGATGGGCATCTTCATTCGTGGTCATGGACCAACTCCTGGTTCTGTTTCTTCTTCACACGATCTGGTCGTTCGTCGCGTGGAAGACCAAGCGAGAAGAGTAAGCCGAGTGCCACAAGACCCGCCGCACTAAAGGCGGTGTAGCGGGCGGCATCGGTATAGGCCTGCTTTGAGTCGGTTACAACAGCGCCGTCACCAGGCACCTTTTCATAAGCGATGATCGCCTGACCCGAGGTATTCACCACAGTGTCAACGATCTGCTGCTGTTGCTCGGCGCTGAACTGGGTTTCCTTTGAGATGTCGCGAGTGAGCGTTCCGCTAAAGGTTGAGAACAACACCGCACCAAGCATCGCTGCGCCGAGTGCCGAGCCGACCTGCCGGAAGGTTGACGTCACCGAAGACGCACTGCCCGACTGATCGACGGGCACGTCTTCAAGAGCAACATTGGTGAGCTGGGCGGCGTCGAAGCCAAGGCCGAGTCCGTAAATAATCAGCGGCGGAGCCAACCACCACGGCGACCACGAGGTTGAAAGCGCGAAACCCACGCCGATCACACCAATGATCTCGAAAATCATGCCGGCACGAACCAAACGGGTTGCGCCCAATGCCGCAGCAGCCTTGCGAGCAAGGCCACCCGAAATGAATGTGCCAACGGCGAGTACAGCGAGGATCGCACCGGTCTCAAGCGGTCCGAAGCCATGCACCGCTTCGATCCAGAGGGGGAGAACAAACAGCACGCCGAATTCGCCAAGCGCAACGACCAATGCCGTGAGGCTGCCGAAAGTGAATCGGCGGATCTTGAACAAACTGGTGTCGACCAGGGCAACCTTGTTCTGGCGATTGCGATGCGCTTCCCAAAAGCCAAAGGCAACAAGCGACACCAGACCTAACGCGATAGCGACGGGTGCAAGAGAGAGGCCCGGCGGAGTGAAGTCAATCGGTCCGATTGACGTCGCCTCAAGTGCCTTCCACCATCCGTATTGCTGACCATCGATGAGACCAAGGATCAGCGAACCAAGACCGAGCGCGCTCAGGAACACGCCGACTGGGTCAAGCCCATCCATCTTTTCCTTCACCGACGCCGGGATGTACTTGAACATGAGCACAAGGCTGATGAGCGCAACGGGGATGTTCACGTAAAACGCCCACCGCCAAGAGAGATCCTGCGTGAGCCATCCGCCAAGTACCGGCCCGAGCGCCGCCATACCGCCGAACACGGCTCCGAACATGCCGAACGCAATCGCTCGACGTTCCCCAGTGAATTCAACATTGATGATGGCGGTGGAGGTGGGAAGCATCATGGCTCCGCCGATGGCCGAAACAACGCGGGCGAGAATCAGGATGGTCGCGTTGGGCGCGGCACCCGCGATCACGCTGCCGATCATGAAGATGACTGTGCCAATCATGAAGAAACGCCGACGACCAATTCGATCGCCCAAACGTCCGGCCGTAATCAACAGTGCCGCAAAGACCAGTGAATAGGCCGAGTTACACCAGAGCACTTCGGAACGATCGAGTTGGAGATCCTTCACCATCGATGGGAGAAGAATGTTCACCAACGAACCGTCGAGCACGATCAGCGAGACGCCACTGAGAAGCGCAAAGAGCCCCGCCCATGGGCGTCTCAGTCGTCCAGCATCAGTTGTTGCTGCAGTTGTCGGCATTGCAGTTGTCACTGACTGATCACATTTCGATACGCGCGTAAATCAGCGATGAACGATTCCGGTCGTTCGAATGCTGCGAAATGTCCGCCGCGTTCTTGTTCGGTCCAGTGAACGATGTTGTATTTCTTCTCGGCCCATGCGCGCGGTGTTTGCAACAACTCCAACGGGTATTGCGCATGGCCCGTCGGGACTTCAACGCGGCCCGACCAACCTTGTGCCGCGCCGTTATTCGCACGCTGCGATTCGGCATAGAGACGCGCAGCGGAACCAACCGTGTTCGTGACCCAGTAGATCATGATGTTGTCGAGCACTCGATCCCATGAATAGGTGTCGGCGATGCTGTTGTTGTCGAGATCACTCCACCCGTTGAACTTCTCAAGAATCCACGCCGCCAGACCGGTGGGTGAATCAGTAAGGCCGTACGCGAGCGTCTGCGGCTTTGTGCTTTGGATCGCCATGTACCCCGTGCCATCAGCAATACGCGCGCCAGAGGCGGCGAAGCGTTCGTTATCAGCGTCGGTCACTCCCGCCATTGGGTCGGCGTCATCAGCACCTGGGAATGCGAAAATCATGTTGAGGTGAATACCAAGCAGTCGATCGCCATAGGCCTCGCCGAGACGACGAGTCACGATGGCTCCCCAATCGCCACCTTGGGCGATGTAACGGTCGTAGCCGAGTTGTTCCATCAGTTCCGCAATTGCATCGGCGACACGATTCACGTGGAATTCCGGTTGCACCGTTGGTCCGGAGAATCCGTAACCAGGCATTGAGGGAACGACTACATGGAATGCGTCGGAAGCAGAACCTCCATGGGCCTCGGGATCAGTCAACGGCCCAATCACGTCAAGAAACTCAACGAATGAACCTGGCCAACCATGGGTGAGCACCATTGGGGTCGCATCTTCGTGCTTTGAACGGGCGTGAATGAAATGCAGTTGTTCGCCAGCGGCGGTGGTCATGAAGTTGGGCCATGCATTCATACGTGCTTCGCGGGCACGCCAGTCGTACTGATTGCGCCAGTAGTCGACCGCGGCCTTCACTTCGGTCACGGGAATACCGAGCGACCACGGTTCGCCCGGGGCCTGATCGGGCCAGCGAGCGTTGTCGAGACGACGGTTGAGATCCTCGATGACCTCGTCGGGAATGGCGATCGTAAAGGGTTGGGGCGTCATGCCCAAACGCTAGGTCAACCGCCGAAGGTGACGGTTACTCGACTCGTCTCACGGCCATCGACAACCGCCGAAACAATCGTCGATCGATCAGTCTCGACTCCGCCCAGCGTCACCGTTGCTCCCGGCAGAATCGGGCGCTTCATCGCGAGATTGATGCCCGTGATTCGCTCGGTCGGTCGATGGCGTTGTGCTGCGCCCGCCAAGCGGGCCACCTGTGAGGACGTATCGAG
>JBIIGP010000302.1:0-4574 GCA_044236415.1 Acidimicrobiales bacterium
ATATTGAACCGGCTGCGTCACCGTGCCCTTGAAACCTGCATTCGGATCAAACGTCACGACACCAGTGGCGGGGTCAACCCAGTACTTGCCATCAGCCGTGATCAACGGACTGCCCTGCGACGGAACGAGTGAACAGTTCGTCGAGGTAAACGGCGCAGTCGCTGAGGTCGGGCAGAACTTCAGACTCGAAAGAACCAACGGAGCTGAGACCGCACCCGGTGAGTCATTCGCAAGCGGACTGATCGTCTGATTCGTGTCATAGGCACCAGCCGTTTGCGTGTCATTGAGTGCAACCGGCGGAGGCGGAACAATCGGCGTCAACGTTGACGTCGCCGTTTGGCCAGCAATATCAGTCACTCGATAGGTCACGAGCGTTTTCGAGCCCTGCGACAGCGGATCATTTGCCACGAAAGTGACAACTCCGGTGGCCTGATCGATCGACCAGACACCATCAGCGTTCGTGAACCCAGTCCCGCACGTATTCGGCGTCACAGAAACATTCACCAGGCACGTCGCACCAGCACCCGACGTAACGAGACCAGTGCCAGTCGCAAGACCGGAACTACCCGTGATGTTCGTGAAGCTGATCGTGCCACCGGGCAGAACTGACTTTGTCTGAGGAGTGGCTGTCGGTGGAGTCGGCATCGAGACAGCCAGCGTGATCTTCGCCGTCGTCTGCTGACCGAGACTGTCGGCAACGACATACTGAACTGGCTGCGTCACCGTGCCGGTGAAATCCGGATCCGGATCAAAAGTCACCACGCCAGTAGCGGGGTCAACCCAGTACTTGCCATCAGCCGTGATCAACGGACTGCCCTGCGACGGAACGAGTGAACAGTTCGTCGAGGTAAACGGCGCAGTCGCCGATGTCGGGCAGAACTTCAGACTCGATAGAACCAACGGAGCTGAGACCGCACCCGGTGAGTCATTCGCAAGCGGGCTGATCGTCTGATTCGTGTCATAGGCACCAGCCGTTTGCGTGTCATTGAGTGCAACCGGCGGAGGCGGAACAATCGGCGTCAACGTTGACGTCGCGATCTGACCCACGATGTCGGTGACGCGATAGGTGATTGAGGTCTTCGTGCCCTGAGTGACACCTGGATCGGCGTCGTAGGTGACAATGCCCGTCGCCGGGTCAAGCGTGAACGTTCCCTGACCAGCAATAGTCACAACATTGTCCGCATCACAGGTTGTGGTGTTTGGCGTGTACAGACAGGTTGCACCAGCACCACTTGTCTGCAAACCGGTACCAGTCGCGAGACCAGACGTACCAGTGATAGTCGTGAAGCTGATCGTGCCACCCGGCAGCACCGACTCCGTGTCCGGAGTCGCGGTCGGCGGAGTCGGATTCGAGACGCTCAACGTGATCTTCGCCGTGGCCTGCTGACCGAGACTGTCGGCAACCACATACTGAACCGGCTGCGTCACCGTGCCACTGAAATCCGGATCCGGGTCAAACGTGACAACGCCAGTGGCGGGATCAACCCAGTACTTGCCATCAGCCGTAACCAACGGACTGCCCTGCGACGGAACCAGTGAACAGTTCGTCGAGGTGAACGGAGCCGTGGCCGAGGTCGGGCAGAACTTCAGACTCGAAAGAACCAACGGAGCTGACACCGCACCGGGTGAGTCATTCGCAAGCGGACTGATCGTCTGATTCGTGTCATAGGCACCAGCCGCTTGGGTGTCGTTGAGGGCAACCGGCGGTGGCGGAACAATGGGCGTCAACGTTGAGGTTGCCGTCTGACCAGCGACATCGGTGACGCGATAGGTGATCGAGGTCTTTGTGCCCTGCGTGACACCCGGATCTGCGACATAGGTGACAACACCGGTTGCGGGATTAAGTGTGTAGGTGCCCTGACCATTGATCGTCACAACATTGTCCGCATCACACGTCGTTGTATTGGGTGTGTACAAACAGGTTGCACCAGCACCGCTGGTCTGCAAACCGGTACCAGTCGCGAGACCAGACGTACCAGTGATAGTTGTGAAGCTGATCGTGCCACCAGGCAATACCGAAAGTGTTTCCGGAGTGGCCACCGGAGGAGCCGGAGTCAGGATCGGAGTCAGCGTTGACGTCGCCGTTTGCCCAACTGAGTCAGTCACCCGATAAGTGATTGAAGTCTTGGGTCCATCGGTCGCATTCGCGTCGGCCAAATAGGTCACGACACCCGTCGCTGGATCAAGGGTGAATGTTCCTTCGCCGTTGATCGTTACAGAGTTGTCGGCATCACAGGTCGTTGTATTCGGCGTGTAGAGACAGGTTGCCCCCGCACCCGCTGTGACGAGTCCAGTACCTGTTGCGAGTCCACCAGTTCCGGTGATCGCAGAGAAGGCAACAGACTCACCTGGGAACAACGTCTTGGTTTCCGGAGTGGCGGTCGGAGCAGGTAGCACCGTTGGCGTAATCGTCGCCGAGCGCACCCGAGGAGTAGGAGCGGTGTCCGACACCTGATAGGTCACGGGCCGAGCGGTTCCCGTGTATGCCGGCAACGGAGTGAACTGCACAGTTCCATCCGGCTGCACCCGATACGTGCCTTCGCCATCGACCTCAAGAACTGTGGCGGAACAATCCGGCGGCAGTTCATCGGGGGTACACAACTTCACCGATGACGGCGTCCAGTCATAGGAGCCATCGATCTGGTCATTCGCCAACGGAGTGATCACCTGCATGACGCCCATTGCGCCGATTGAAGTGTCATCAAGCGAAATTGGGACATCCGTGGCAAGAATCGTCAGTGAGTAATCCTCGACTTCACCTGATGCGACCTTGCCTGTGGAGACGGTCAGCGTGTCGTAACTCAGACGAACACGCGCATAGGTGAGACCCGGCTTCACAACCGCTGGAACTACCCATGAAAGCGTTGCGGATGTTGCGCCTGCAACAGGGTCTGTCGCACACGCTCTCTCGCTATATGAAAACACCTCATCGCGATTGAAGTCGATCCAACCGCAGAGATTCGCCGAGCTCGTAACTCCACTCAGGGCAACCTGCGTGCTGTAGGTCGTCCCCGGCGCTCCGAATGCGATCGCGGGAGATTGGACGAATGCAGCGACACCGTCATCGGCCTTTGGGTTACCGGCCAACGAGGTCCATCGAGCAACAGCGTCGGCATTTGTTGTTGCGTAGAGCGCAGAAGCCTGATCGGCAGCAACAGTTGCGCCAAGTTTCAACCCGCCAACGCCATGGCTCGCGACACCAGCGGATTCATATGTGGTGGGAACAAGTCCAAAGTCTTCCGACATGCTCGCAGTGAGATTCCACGCGTCGAGATACCCAGTGCCTCGAGCGGTGCCAAGGATCACGGCGAATGACACCGATGTGATGGTTCCGTTGATTTGGAACGAACCGCATCCTGCTTGCGCAGTCGCCCCATAGCCAGAGTACAGATGACATTGGATGGAGGGGTTCTTCTCAATCGGCTGAATGTGCGTGCCGTTGTTGACGACTTCGATATTGGTGCCACTGAGTTTCGTGACGGTAACTCCTGGGGTAACAACCGACATCTCGCTCCACGCTGTGGAACTGCCCGAACCGCCGCCCCAACCGGCAAACGACAGCACGGGATTTGTGACGGGTTCATCAAACGAAAGCGTCATAGTGCCGCGCGGCGTACACATAGAACTTGCTGGGCAATTCACATTGCTCGTCGTCAACTTCAGGCCCGGCTCGGTGACCAATCCTGTTGCGACGAAGTCGCCCGCCTGACCGCCGCGCTGACTCAGCGATTCTGTGACTTCATTGATGCAGAGATAATCACCAGTCACCCCAACCGTGTAACTGACCCCGTTCGGTAGCAATTTCTTCTTGGCTCGATTGATGCTTCCCGCACCATCACAGCCACCGCCCGGTGTATTTGTTGCGGAATTGAACGGAGTTGTCCATTCCCAATCAGTGGAATTCGGCGAGTACGTCTTGGCGAACGACAAAGCATCGTTGCCATTCAGGTCCTGCACCGCAACGTTTGCCGTCGATGCATTCACAGCGGGAGCTTCATATGCCGCCGTAACAACTGCAGTAGAGGGAATCGCCGAAGCGAACGTGAGGACAACAGTTGAGCCACTCACAACTGCTGTCGTTGGCGTTCGTGCCGTTTCATCCACAAAGACAGTGAAGGCTGACTTGTTCAACGCCGGCGAGGTTGCCAATGTCTCGTCGAATGTAAGCGTCACCTGCGAACCAGAAATGGTCATCGAGGAGAAGTTCGGAGGCGTCTTATCGGGACCGAGCGACGAATTGTTCTGAACTGTCTGGTTCGTGAACGTGGCGGCATCGTTACCTGATGTGTCCTGAATAGCGAGGTTCGTCGTACCTGAATCAAGAGGACTCGGCGCGGTGTAACTAACAAGGAGCGTCTGATCGCTGGAAATCGGGGTCGCTAGCGTCAGCTTGAGCGTCGTCCCTGAAACCGTCCTGCTGGAAACGGTCACGGTCTTGCCGTCGACGGTCACCTTGTAGTTGGAGATTGCTGCGGTTGTGGAACTCAGCGACTCGTCGAACGTCAACGTGAGGTCGAGTCCATTCGTTCCAAGGACCGCCGGATTCACCGTTGCCAATTTGGGGCCGACGAGGT
>JBIIGP010000177.1:0-4570 GCA_044236415.1 Acidimicrobiales bacterium
TTCATCAGTTTCGTCTTTGGCGGGGAACCAACGATCAAGATGATGGGTCTCGGCTTAGCAACTGCAGTGTTTGTTGATGCAACGATCATCCGCATGGTGTTGGTTCCGTCGTCGATGCGGTTGATGGGCAACACCAACTGGTGGCTTCCCAAGTGGCTCGACCGAATCATTCCGAATCTCGACATTGAGGGTGAAAGTCGCCTACCTGCCCCCGAGTTCGAATCAGTTGCGATTTCGAACGAACAATCTGTTTCCGTCTGAGTCAACCCCTACGCTGAGGACTCTCGAGGAGGACTATGGGCCCCATATGGAACGGAAACGTCGATAGCGCAAGCAAACTTCCGCTGCTGCTGTGCATGATCGCGTTCATCGTCACTTTTGTGATTACGCGGATCATCGTGCGGATGATTCGTTCAGGACGCGGCCCGTTCAAAAACAACTCCGTGGGCGGCGTGCATATTCACCATGTGGTGCCGGGGATCATCCTGATGATCGCCGGGGGTCTCATGGCGATTGGCGGCGTTGGTCCGGGGTGGGACAACACCGCTGGTGTCATTTTTGGAATGGGGTTGGCGCTTGTTTTGGATGAGTTCGCGCTGATTTTGCATCTTCAAGACGTCTACTGGGAAGAAGAAGGCCGGCTTTCTGTTGACGCGGTGTTTGTTCTGGCCGGAGTGATGATGTTGCTGCTCGTTGCGGGCTCGCCCTTTGGCATGGACGTTGATCAGGAGCAATCACGTTTGCGGATTGGACTCCTCGTGCTGATTGCCGTCCATCTCACCATGGCTGCAATCTGCGCAGCGAAAGGGAAATTGGGTACAGCTGTGGTTGGAGTTGTCGTTCCAGCTATCGCTTACATCGGAGCGCTTCGAATCGCTCGACCGAGTTCTCCATGGGCAAAGCGGGCCTACGGGAAGCATCCGGAGCGGATGGAGAAATCCAAAAAGCGCGAAAAAGAATTCGATGCTCGCTGGCGAACAAAAGTTTCAAAGTTCCAAGACTTTGTTGCCGGAACATTTATTGGTGAAAATTCCTGAACCTGCAGTAGGGAAAATCGAGAGCGGCACGAACGGTGCTTGTGTTCGTTCTGCCCTTGGATTCGTCCGTTAGATGTCGTAGTCGACGACAACGGGAGCGTGATCGCTCCAGCGTGTGTCGTATGACGGTGCGCGATCAACACGTGGGTTCTGCGCAAGCTTGGCTAGTTGGGGATTCACAATCTGATAGTCGATTCGCCAGCCAGCGTCATTGTCGAATGCTTTGCCGCGATAGGACCACCACGAGTAGGGACCTGCTTCGTCAGGAAATGCTGCGCGTACAACATCAATCCAGCCCAGTTCATCAAACCAATTGTCGAAGTACGCCTGCTCCTCTGGAAGGAATCCGGCGCAACCGATATTTCCTTTCCAGTTCTTGAGGTCCGCTTCTCGGTGGGCAACGTTGAGGTCGCCGGTGAACACAACGTGCCGACCATCGTCACGAAGCTCTGTGAGCCGAGACGTCGCCGCGTCGAACCATGCGAGTTTCTCCTTCATCTTTTCGGGAGAGGTTTCGTCGCCAGTGTGGGCGTAGGCGGAGATGACGGTGAAAGTTTTGCGCTTGCCCGTTTTGATATCGGCTTCTATCCAGCGGCCCTTGTCGGCGAAGGACACAGAGTGCTCGCCGCTTCGAGAATCGGTAATTGGGAGTCGGCTGGCAACAGCCACACCCGCCCGCCCCTTCACTGAACACTCGGCATGGACGATGTGCCATCCATCGCCCATGAGGCCCGCCACGAGCTCGTCTGGGGCGCGTACTTCCTGGAGGGTGACGACATCGGGCTGGGTCTCGGCCAGCCACTCATTCATGCCTTTGCGGGAAGCGGCCCGGAGGCCGTTGACGTTGACAGTTGCGATTCTGAGCACCCGCCGATCGTGTCACGTTCCCGGTTCGGTTTGGTGCGTCTTGCTCGCTAGTCTCAGACCATGACTTCACGTGGAATCAAGGTGTTCATCGCCGCTCTCGCCCTGAGCGCTGCGGTCATGGCTGGTTGTTCAAGTTCGAAGAAGGACCAAACCCCCATCACGGGCACGGTCCCGACGACGTCGGTGGCCCCGACCACGGCGCCTGCGGCAGCATCAGGCTCAACCACCACTGTTGTGGGCACGATGTCAGGCATGGGGAGCACCACTACCGTCGCCAGGTAAGGCGCATTCCGAGGTTCCTCGGTGTTCCTGAACGGAAGTGGCAACGGTCACGTCCATGGGGAAGAGTGTCGCCATGGCGACCCACCGAAACCCTCACGCTGGCCTTCCATTCGCCGATGACGACACCGCCATCGCTGCAGCGCTCGAGGACGTCTGTGTCCCCGCACTGATGTGCTCAATGGTTCATATGACGGGCGATCCAACATGGATCAGGGGAGAGATTCGCCCTCGTGTGGCGATTCTCAATAACTACGAAAGTGGATTGACGGCCGATGAACAGGCCGAGATTCGTTCGCGTGCCGTGCCCGTGATTGCACAGTGGCGAGATGCAGGTTGCCCCGAGCCTCAGGTGCCTTCGCCCGAACTGGTCAAAGAACTCATGGACTTCATGGCAGCGGCGCCGGTGAATCCGGCAGTTGTGCCGATGTTTGCCGATGACCTTCATTTCGATGGCGCCGATAGTGGCGCAATCACATGGAAAGACGAGATTTCTCCGAACGTTCGCAACGCCTTCCATGTCGTTGTGATCGGATGCGGTGAGTCCGGGCTGCTGACGGGAATTCGCCTCGATCAGGCGGGTATTCCGTACACCATCGTCGAGAAGACCGACGGTCCCGGAGGAACTTGGCGCGACAACCGGTATCCCGGTGCCCGCGTCGACATCGGTAGTCATTTCTATTGCTATTCGTTCGAGCCATCAGATCATTGGAGCGAATACTTCTGTCGCCAGCCTGAACTTCGGGCGTACTTCGAACGGGTGATGCGCAAGTATCGGGTGGATGAAAAGTGTCGCTTCAACACTGAGGTGCTGAAGGCGACATGGAATGAAACAACGGCGACCTGGTCTGTCGAAGTGCAAACACCTGACGGCGGAACAGATGTCATTGAGGCAAATGTTGTCGTGAGTGGAACCGGTGCGCTGAATGCACCGAGGATGCCCGATATTCCTGGCATGGAAGAGTTCAACGGGCCTTCGTTTCATTCGGCCCGTTGGCCCGATGACCTTGACCTTGCAGGTAAACGCGTCGCGCAAATTGGAGCTGGTGCAAGCGGATTCCAAATTGCGCCGACCATTGCCGATGAGGTTGCGCATCTCGACATTTATCAACGCACCGCGCAGTGGATGTTCCCGAATATGAATTACCACCGCAGCGTTCCCGACGGTGATGTTTGGGCGATGCGTCATCTCCCGTTCTATGCGCGTTGGTTCCGTTTTCTGATGTTCTATCCAGCATCAGGATTGAGTATCGAAGGATCAAGAGTTGATCCGAATTGGCATGATCCAGAAGGTCGTTCGATTAGCCAGGCCAGTTTCGAGCGTCGTGGGATCTTTGAAAACTGGATCACCTCTCACCTTGAAGGCCGCCCCGACCTCATCGAGAAATCCATGCCGCACTATCCGCCTTCAGCAAAGCGGATGCTGCAGGACAACGGTTCTTGGTTGAAATGCTTGGTGAAGCCCAACGTCGAACTCATTAAGACCGGAATTGAGCGCGTTGTCGCCGATGGCGTTGTGACTGAAGACGGCGAGCATCATCCTGCCGATGTCATCGTTTATGCAACCGGTTTCCGTCACAATGACTACTTGTTCCCAATGACCATCATTGGTCGAAAAGGAATCAACCTTCGCGAACAGTTCGGCGAAGAGCCCACGGCCTATCTCGGAATTTCCATTCCAAACTTTCCGAACTTGTTTTGCCTCTACGGACCGGGAACAAACCTTGCTCATGGAGCCAGCCTGATTTTCCAATCGGAATGTCAGGTGAATTACGTGATGAGCGCAATCCATGAACTTCTCTTGACTGGTCATCGGGCGATGGAACCGAAAGCTGATGTGCACGCTAAGTATGTTGCGACCTATGAGTCGGAAATTGGTCAGATGGTGTGGGCGCATCCGACGGTGAAGCACTCTCATTTCAAGAACAAAGACGGAAAGATCTACACGCTTTCGCCGTGGCCTATTCCTGACTATTGGGAATGGACTCGTAAGGTGAACCCTGAGGAGTATGACTTTGCCTAAATCGAATCTCGATCAAGGCGGGATGAGCGAGCGCCTATTTCTTCGCGGCCCGCGACTTCGGCGACGTGAACTCAGAACGATTCTTCGAGTGGCCCGAGAGTTTTTGCGCGGGTTTCGGACGCTGCATTTTGTTGGTCCTTGCGTGACCGTTTTCGGCTCGGCACGAATTGCCGAAACAGAGCCGGCGTATCTTGCAGCTCGTGCGGTCTCCGCTCGGTTAGGCGAAATGGGATTCACGATCATGACTGGGGGTGGCCCAGGGATCATGGAGGCCGGCAATCGGGGTGCCAAGGATGTGGGCGCCACCAGCGTTGGTTGCACAATTGAGCTCCCGCAGGAGCAATCTTCGAATCCCTATCTCGAC
>JBIIGP010000014.1:0-16423 GCA_044236415.1 Acidimicrobiales bacterium
TTGTCCTATCGGAGTTGAAGGGGATCGTCGCTTAGCCCCATCTGCACTCGATCAACCATTCCACCGAATCTCGATTTGATCTCCGCACTCACCGAATCCAGATCACCAACGACTGCGAACTGATGAAGCATCTCATCGGTAATTAAGTCACCCATCGCCACCCATTGACCCTGCTTTGAAAGTCGGTTGAGTTCATCACCAACATCGCCCCACCCGTGATGTTCCAGAACTCCGCGATAGGCAGGCGTCGAACCATAAAACGCGAGTTGCTGCCGAACCGCTGCCAGCTTCGGCGCAATCTCGACATCGTCTCGGCCTACCGCCGACATAATCGGGATCGTCACTTCAACATCGGTTCGTGACCGAGCAGACCGTTCGAGTCCTTTCGCAAGATTCACCATCGTGACGTCACGTAAATAGCTCGGCGTGGTGAAACCATGGGCCATCAACCCATCGGCGACTTCACCAGCAACGGCAGTCATGCCGGGCCCAACCGCAGCGACGAAAACCCGCGGATTTCCACATTCGCTCGGGCCCTGATCAAACATTGGCGTCATCAACGTGTGCCGGTAGTAGTCGCCCCGAAACGCAAGAGTCGTTCCTTCATTCCAAGATTCCCAAATGGCACGGATGGCAAGAACGAACTCACGCATTCGTGCTGCGGGGTCAGACCACGGCATCGAGAATCTCTTGGTGATGTGAGGTTTGATCTGACTGCCAAGCCCAAGGATGAACCGCCCGTTCGACAGGCGATTGATGTCGTTGGCGATGACCGCCGCATTCATGGGGTTACGGGCGAAGGCGACAGCGATGCCCGTCATCAAATCAACTCTCTCAGTGACAGCGGCGCCCAATGTCAAAGGCAGGAACGGATCGTGGGAGATCTCAACCGAGACGACTCCGTCAAACCCTGCGTCCTCTGCCCGCTGTATCGCGGCCGCAGCATCAGCGAGATTCCCGTGGATGATCGCATCGGTCTTCATGGCGCCATTCTGACCCCTCCGCCCACATAGGCCTGACCGCCGATGGGTGGATACGCTGCCGCAGTCACACTTCCCTCTTTGGAGCGCACCCGAATGTCGATCGCCATCACCGAAGACCACCGCACCCTGGCTGACGTCACCGCGGATTTCCTTGAACGCCACACATCACGCGACGCAGCCCGCGAACTGCTCGAAGCCAAGGAAGAGGCGATGCCCTCCTTCTGGTCCGCGCTTGCCGAACTCGGATGGCTCGGTCTTCACATTCCTGAAGAGAACGGCGGTTCCGGTTTCGGAATGCCTGAGCTTGTTGTCGTGGTTGAGCAGATGGGAGCGGGACTTGCTCCTGGCCCGTTCGTGTCAACTGTCATCGCGAGCGCCGCGATTGTCGCTGCCGCCCCAGCCGATGTTGCCGCTCAGTTGCTTCCCGGACTCGCTGACGGAAGCGTGGTTGCTGGAATCGGATTCGGAGACGATCTTTCCGCCAAGATCAACACCATCGCAGGCACTGCTCGCAGCGTGCTCAGCGCAACACTTGCGAACCTCATCGTCGTCACGGTTGGAAACGACCTTGCGATCGTGGACGCAACTGCAAAGGGCGTCGACATCCGCTCGATGACCAACCTTGACCCGACCCGCCGCAGCGCGCAGGTCACGTTCGACGATGCCGAAGCAATCATCATCACTGGGGGCGCTCAGTCGCTCATTGACTACGCACGACTTCTTCTGGCCGCTGAAGCAACCGGTGTCGCCCGCGCAACCACCGACATGGCCGCCGACTACGCCCGCGAGCGCCAGCAGTTCGGTCGAGCAATCGCCATGTTCCAAGCAGTGAAGCATCACTGCGCCAACATGCTTGTTGAAACGGAAATCGCAACCGCTGAAGTTTGGGACGCGGCCCGTGCCGCTTCGGCCGGCGGCGAACAGTTCTCTTACGCCGCGGCGATGGCAGCCGCCACTGCAGCTCATGCCGGCGACCGCAATGCACAGCTCAACATTCAGGTGCACGGCGGCATCGGATTCACGTGGGAACACGACGCTCACCTGTACCTGCGACGCGCTCTTGCAATCGAGGCACTTGTAGATGCCGAAGCTGCCGCGATCGACATTGCGAACCTTCTCCGCAAGGACGTCAAGATCGTCCGAGCCGTGGAACTCCCGCCAGAAGCCGAAGCATTCCGCGCCGAGGCTCGTGCTGCAATCGAAGCGGTGAAGGATCTTGATGGCAACGAACGCGTTCGTGCGCTTGTCGCGTCGGGTTACGCGGTTCCCCATTGGCCAAAGCCGTGGGGTCGTGCGGCCAGTGCAGTTGAACAGCTCGTCATCGAAGAAGAGTTCAACCGCGCCGGTGTAAAGCGTCCCGGCTACCAGATCACCGGCTGGGTCATCCTCACACTCACGCAGCATTCGACCGAGGATCAGCTCGAGCGTTGGATCATGCCAGCACTCAATCAGGAACTCATCTGGTGCCAGTTGTTCAGCGAGCCCGATGCCGGTTCCGATGCGGCTGGCGTCAAGACCAAGGCCACACGAGTCGATGGCGGTTGGCTCATCAATGGCCAGAAGGTCTGGACCACCGGCGCTCACCTTGCATCGTTTGGCCTTATCACTGTGCGCACCAACCCCGATCTGCCGAAGCATCAGGGCATCACCTGCATGGTTGTCGACATGCACGCAGAGGGCGTCGAGATTCGCCCACTGCGCATGGTCAACGGTGGAGCCGAATTCAACGAGGTGTTCTTCAACGATGTCTTCGTTCCAGATGACGATGTCGTCGGCCCCGTCGACGGCGGCTGGACCGTTGCTCGCGGCACGCTCGGCAACGAAAGCGTGAGTATCGGCAGCGGCGACGGAGCGATGGTCATTCCTCCGGCGTCATTCCTTGCACCGTTCGATGCAAACCCCGAACGACTCTCCGGCGGCGCTGGTCGCATCGGCCGAGCCACTGCTCGATCACAAGCTGCCGAAACCCTCAATGTGCGCAGCGCACAGCGAGCCGTCGCCGGTGGTGAACCCGGGCCAGAAGGCGCGGTCACCAAGCTTCTGCTCACCGAAAACGCAGAAGAAGCCGCGGCAATTCTTTTCGAACTCGCTGGCCCTGTTGGCGTCTACCTCGAAGACGAAGGATTCATGGGTGGCACATTGCAACTCATGCATCGCGCCTTGGCGATCGCCGGTGGAACTTCCGAGATCAAGCGCAACCAGATCGGCGAGCGCATCCTCGGGCTTCCGCGCGACCCGCTAATCAACTAGTCAGCGACGACAGAGACTCAAGACGTCTCGTTCAGCCCCAAGGCGCCCAGGTGCTTTTGGGGTGAACGAACGCGACATCGTTCACGTACCCATTCACTTTCACGACGGTTTGCAAATAGCTCTGCGTATCGTGAGTGCGGGTGAACTCGCGCTGCCATTCAGCGAGGTCCATCGATGTGGACGATGTCCAAACATCGTTCATCACGAACCGAGCCTCGTAGCCACGATCGGCCATCATTGCGATGGTCCCGTTGATATCGCTCATCCGCTCTTCAAGTTCGACGAAGAGCACTGGATGATCACGCTCAATGGTTTCCCACGCGCCATTGAGAACCGCGAGTTCATGGCCTTCGACGTCGATCTTGATGAACCTCACGTCGGTAAATCCCATGTCGTCAATCCGCTTTGTGCGAACCGAGTGTGAACCTGCGCCTTCGACCCCCGGGACGATTGTTGCCGTGCCTTCAGAACCAACACTGAGATCTTGAAGCACGAGTTCTGCAGTTCCTTCAACGTCAGAAACCGCGCATTCGTGGATTGTCACATTGGAAGCAACGCCCCGTCGAAGTACTGCCGCCACTTTTGGATTCGGCTCAAACGACTGAACGTCGCGGACCCGCTTCGATAACCAGTAGGTCCATGGCCCATACCAAGTACCGACATCAATCGCGGTTCCGGTTGGATCGCATCGTTCGATAATCCCGCGCATCTCAGGCTCGGCCCGAAGATGGAGCCGGGCTACTACGGGGTGAAAGAAGGACTTTGGGACAAGCGATGTCGCTGCAGAAAGGGCCCTCGTGGGCATGCCCCGCTGGTAACCGTCTCCATCCATCAACAAGCCCCATCCCCAGAAACCGAACGACGGCAAAAGTCACCGAATTAGATCAAACTAGCCGCAGCCCTGCGAGCGACGAGCCATCCAAATGGACTTCGACATCTCGAATTTGACGATTGAACCTTGCGGCGAAGACTCTGTAGCGGAAATCTCGTCACGAGTCCTGCGGGGTTAGGAAATCCGTCAAGTAAGTTGGCGCCGTGAGAGCCACACTTGGGAACTCTGCGCTACTCACTCGAGCAGCGATAGTCGCTGTCCTCCTGTTCATTGGAGTCTTGGTTCTCGTATTGCCACCTGGGAGCAGTTCGACTCGTCCGCAAGGTTCACCATCATTCGCTGAACGGTTTACGTCACCAGAACTCAAACAAGATGACTGGATTCAATTGGCGGGTTCTTGGCGGCCAAGTGTTGGATCAGTGACTCTCGAGTCAAGCACTGCGAATGTCGTACCGAACCGAGACGTCGGTCAAGATAATCCCGCCGCCATCAACGGTCTTCTCATTCACCAAAGCACTTCTGCACCGAGACGCACATCGGTCACACTTGTCGAGGGAACTGACGGGTGTGGTCTTGCACTGCGATACAAGGACCAATCGAATTTCTGGTATCTCTTTAGATCGGCCGACTTCGCAACCTGGACACTTCGCTCGGTCGAAGACGGTGTCGAACGGCACCGCGGCAATTCAGGGGCATCACCGACCGAGAATTCAACAAGGATCTCAGTCATCGACGATTCCTCCTCCATCCGAATCGTTGTCGAAGGCTTTAATTTCCTTCGATCCGAAAGCGTTGTCGAAACCGTCGGAACATCTCGCGAAGGTTCCTCTGGATTGATTGCTACTTCGAACTGCACAACTGGCGTTTGGGCGAATTTCGAGGAAACGCGATGACCACTGACACCCGTCAAATTCGAACGCCAACCTCCCAGAACGATAGAAATTTTTACGCTTCTATTGCTGCAGTTGTTGCCTTCGGATTTTTTCTTCGACTTCGTTACGCCCTGTCCTTAGGTGCAGTCACGGGTGGCGATGCTCAGTGGTACTCCTTTGGCGGCCTCGCCCTTTCTCAAGGGCAGGGGTTTGTTCACCCCGGTCGATTCTATTTTTGGGGCGACACAACGGTTTAGTATTTCAAGCCCCCTCTATGGCAGGGCATGCTTTCGATTCCCTCGTGGTTACTCCCCGAAGACCCGGTGCTTGCGCAGCGTCTCTTCGCCTGCCTCGTAGGCTCCGCAACGGTCTTGGTTATCGGACTTACCGTAAGAAAACTCGCGGGCCCAATCGCTGGAATCTTCGCCGCAGCCCTTGCCGCCGTGTATCCAAATCTCGTGGTGCTCGATGGTCTCCTGCTCGTGGAAAGCATATTTGGGCTCACCATCGCCGCAATCCTTCTTGCGACGTATCGACTTCTTGAAAACCCATCGGTTTTGTCAGCAGCTGTACTCGGAATTCTGTTCGGCCTCGCCGCGCTGCAACGCACCGATTCTTTGGTCCTGCTGCTCATTCTTTTCTTCCCGTTACTTTGGAAGATGCGGGGTTCCGATGTGGGACCGCTAAAGATTGCTGTGATGTCAGTTCTCTGCACACTCTTTATCGTCGTCCCATGGAGTATTTACGCAACCAG
Source organism: Acidimicrobiales bacterium (assembly GCA_044236415.1). Lineage (GTDB taxonomy): Bacteria > Actinomycetota > Acidimicrobiia > Acidimicrobiales > Acidimicrobilacustridaceae > Acidimicrobilacustris. The sequence goes on from JBIIGP010000014.1 coordinate 5,692, forward strand.
TTCCTCGACCACGCTTGTTCCGATCGCGACAAACGCTCGCGAATCATTGGTGAACGACAACTGCTCTGAAACTTGGTTCGGCCCGAACGCTGGATACTGGTCAAACAGCTGCATCGAGTCACCTCCAGGGGAAAAAGGCCTCAGGTTCGCCGTGCGCCATGCTGAATCCTTTCCACGTCTTGCTCTTCAGCGAATCGGACGAACGTTCGACTTCTACGAACCGGCCCAGAATGCTCGTTTGGCAGCGCTCATCGATGGCCGATCTCCCGACTTGACCCTGCTTGGGAGGTTCGTTTGGTGGATGAGTTTGCCATTAGCCATCTTTGGCGCAATGCAATGCCGTCGTCTCAAGATCTGGTTATGGCCGCTCCTATGCCCCGTCTTTTTGTCCATCGGGCTTTCGGTTATCAGCCATGGCGAAACGCGTTTCCGAGTAGCAGCGGAAATCGGGATCATCATGCTCGCTGGTATCGGCATGGCTCGGATCGGGAGCCGAGCCAGCACCGATGACGACGAACCTCTTTGAGTAGAGTTATGCAAGTGGGGGCGCAAATCAGCTTGGTCATTCCGATGTTCAACGAAGCGCGTGCCATTCCCGCAACGATCGAGCAGCTCACGAGCCGGTTTCATTCTGATGACGTTGAAATCTTTTTGGTCGACGATGGCAGCACTGATGACTCAGCGGGGCTCGCTGAACACCTGACCAAGGATCAGGGAAATTTTGAAGTAATCAGGCTCCCAAAAAACTCCGGCAAGGGCGCAGCGGTGCGAGCTGGAGTTGCGCGAACCACTTGCGATGTCGTGTTATTCATGGATGCCGATCTCTCAACGTCACTAGACGATCTTGAGCCATTGCTTCAGCAACTAACGACACATGACATTGCGATTGGTTCCCGAAGCGTCCCCGGCGCCGTCGTCGACAGATCCAACCTCCTTCGTCAGATCATGGGGCGCTCATTCAACCGTCTCATGAGAATCATCACTGGACTGCCCGTTCATGATTCTCAATGTGGGTTCAAAGCTTTTCGCGGTGATGTGGCCCGGCTCCTGTTCTCTCTGTCCAGAACGAATCACTTCGCGTTTGATCCCGAGATCCTCCGAGTCGGCGTTGCACTCAATTACTCAATCGCTGAAGTTCCAGTTACGTGGGTCGCAAGCGACCATTCGGCGGTGCGCCCCCTCCGCGATTCACTCCGCACTGCGTTCGATCTCCTGCCGATTCGCATCCGAACCCGCCCGGGGCGGGTTCGCGACCTAGCATCTCGATGCGGATTGCCCGTTCCGAACCCAATTACGACAACGGACCTCTAGAGACACGACTGACAGATGCGGATTGTTTTCCTCGCGTGGCGCGACACTGCTCATCTGCAAGCTGGTGGTTCAGAGGTAGTCATCGATCAGTTAGCCAGCCGACTCACAAAGCGCGGACATGACGTCGTGCTCCTTCACGGTGGGCCCTCAGGCGCTCACGTCTACGAGAGCATCCGAGTCGGCGGCAACTACACCCAATATCTCTTGGCTCCCATCGCCTTCTACAAACACTGCCGTAATTCGGACGTCGTCATCGATGTTGAGAACGGAATCCCGTTTTTCTCAACGATGTGGCAGCGTCGTCCCGTTGTCGGCCTGGTCCATCACATCCACACTGAACAGTGGGCCATGCAGTTTCCTCGACCAGTCGCCGCTGTCGGTAGGTGGCTTGAAGGGTCACTCATGCCGCGCTCCTACCGACGGGCTCCATTCGTTTCGGTGTCCCCTTCGACGACAGAAGGGTTGGTTGAACTTGGCTTTCCACCCGACCACATCTCGACGATCGAGATGGGTCTTGATTTTGAACCAATAGATCCGGCCCCTTCAGAAGAACCCCGTTTCCTCGTCCTCAGTCGTCTCGTGCCACATAAGCGCGTCGATCTCGCATTGCGCATCTGGGATGACGTGCGACCAATGACCGGAGGAACGCTGGTCATTGTCGGAGATGGTCCTGAACTTGAGCGTCTTCGCTCGATGTCCGGACCTGGCGTCGAGTTCCTTGGGTGGGTGGACGAGGACAAGAAGCGCGAAGAGCTCTCGAAAGCCTGGCTCTTGGTCCATCCGGCCCACCATGAGGGTTGGGGAACAGTTGTGATGGAAGCCGCTGCGGCTTCTGTTCCAACACTTGCATTCGACGTCGCCGGGGTTCGCGACTCTGTTGACGACGGAACAACCGGCCTTCTCGCCACAGACGAACAAGATTTCGCAGACAAGTGGATATCGCTCGCGTCACGAACAGAAACTCGCTCTCAAATGTCAGTCGCAGCGAGAAACCGCGCCGCGACATTCACCTGGGACAGAGCAATCAAATTGTTTGAGTCGGTCCTGATCACTGCGGATTCACGCGGTCGAAAACGCTCGGCTTCATGATCACCGCTCCCGAACACGAAACCACTGACTCGGAACGACGCGGCTCGCCCGATGTAACCCCTACCTCGTGGATAGCTCTTGCAGCCCTCCCGATAATTATTGGCGTCTTTCTCCAACGAGTTGGCGAAATCACCTATCTCACGAGGGTCGACCGCGTCCTCGACCCGATTACGAATGCAGCACGGGGTTTTGACCTCTGGAATCCATATTGGGATATGGGTGCCGTCCAGTACCAGCAAAACGGCTATTGGCTCCCGTTCGATCTGTGGTTTGGAGTCGTCAAGATCCTCCAAATTCCCGTGTGGATCGGAGAGCGAACGTTTTCAGCGGCGCTCATTGCAATTGCACTTTTCGGGTTCGTCCGCCTCGCCGATGCATTCAGGATCGGCACACCAGCCACACGGATTGCAGCGGGGGCAGCATTCGCAATCTCTCCGGTGATCCTCTCCCGAGTCGCTTGGCAAAGCCCATTTGCAATGGGAATCGTTTTCCTCCCTTGGGTGCTCCTGCCACTCGTTCGAGCCTCGGCCAAGGGGTCAACACGAAAAGCCGCTGCGATCTCAGCGCTAGCAGTGGCCCTTATGGGCGGCGCAAACGCCGCTGTGGTCCTAACGGTGCTACCTGCCCCCGTCCTCTTTCTGCTGACCCGTTCTCGCGGACCACGGCGCGCGAGTTTGATTCGTTGGTGGTTTCTCCTCGTACCAATGGCCACGCTTTGGTGGATCGTCATTCTCTATTTTTTCGCTCGCTATAGCCCCAACACACTGGCCTATACGGAAACCTCGAGGACCACGGCAGGACCGACTTCCCTCTTCGAAGTCATCCGCGGAACAGCCGATTGGGTTTCAAGGCTGCCCGGCCCCCAGAACCCGGCTGGTTTTTCGTTATCGCTGAAGACAATTCCGATCTTTGCTACCGCAGTAGTTGCTGCGACTGGGATCGCCGGCCTAGCTCGACGCCGACTCCCGGAGCGCACTTTCTTCGTCACAAGTTTCCTGCTTGGCATTGCTGCAGTTGGAGGTGGCTTCGGCGGGCTCATCGGTAACCCCGCAAATGAGCAGTACAGAGCCTTGCTCGATGGCGCGCTCAGCGCGTTCCGAAATGTCTACAAATTCCAGGCGCTCATTTCCCTTCCACTTGCAATGGGGATCGCGCATGTGCTTGCTGGGCTGATTGATTTCAAATCCACAGGAGATCAAAAGTTCGTCAAGCGCAGCCTCGCTGCTCTAGCGATCGCCGCACTCGTGCTTGCTTCATGGCCACTTTGGAGAAATTCACTAACACGCGGTCCTGGCGCAACACAGATTCCAACGGCTTGGATTCAAGCCAACAACTGGCTTTCAGAAAACTCACCGGGCCGCACTCTTGTGTTACCAGGAATTCCAGACGCGGATTTCGATTGGGGATTTACGGCGCAGATCCCCATTCAATGGGGATCTGATGTCACGTGGGCAACACGAAGTCAGGCTCCCCTTAGTGGCGAAAACATTATTGAGTACCTCGATGCCATAGAAATAGCCATAGAACGCGGCGGCGACGCCGACCTCAGCGATTACCTCCGACGCGGTGGCTTCACCTCAGTCGTCGTTCCCAACGATCAGCGTTCAGAGCCGAACGGTGCTCCCCCGCCAGAGACAGTTCGAAATGCAATGACAGCAAGCGGATTTACGCTCACTGCCGCATTCGGCGATCGCGGCTATGGGTACGGCGATCTTCAACAAGTGGACATTTACTCGGTGCCCGGTGGCGCTGTTGCGGCGACCTACGCGGCATCGTCGACCACATGGTTGAGCGGCGATATCGCATCGACGCTTTCCGTGCCCAGGTCCGTATTTGGCGATCGCCCGTACCTACTTTCCCGCGATCGCATTCCCTCTCCGCTCATCCCATCACAATGGATCATCACCGATGGCAACCAGGCATCGACGATCGACTACGGACTCAATCGCAACAACAAGAGTTACATCCACGACTTCGCAGGCGACGTAGTTCCTGCAGGGCAGGATCCGACGAGTCGCACTTACCAAGAACTCGACGGTTTCGCTTCGGTTACCGCTTCGAGTGTTGGACCGGGAATGTTCTTCGCGAATATTCCATCTTTTGATCCTGCAAACATTCTTGATGGCGACGCAAATACTTGGTGGGTCCCGCGCCGGGTCGAAGTCGATGGATTCGATGCATGGGGACCAGTCGATCCCGCTGTCGAGGCAAGATTCACAACGCCGACAATGGTGGATCACCTTGACGTGGCGCTCTTCATCGGCCCATACGCAACGCTTTCACCCGTCGATGTCACCGTTCACACAGACGCCGGCGACGCGACGACCACGCTGCTGCCAATTCAAGTGAAGCAACCCCTCAATGTCGTTCCCGGCATTACGAGTGCGGTCAAAGTTTCCATCGCCCGTAGTTCCTATCTCGCGATCGATGACGCGATCGGTATTCGCGAACTAACCCTTCCAGGAACGCCGGTCACCCCCCGACTCGTCGTACCACATCAACTCAACGATCAGTTCTCAACTCCGGGGTCTCCTGACCCAGCATGGGTATTCACCCGTAACCGCGCCGCTACATCACCCATCGTTTCGCTCAACTCTGAATCCCAAATCTCTCGAAAATTCTCGGTTCCGAAAATCGGTCAGTTCCGACTTCTTGCTTCCGCTTCATCGACGAAGGGTCAGCCACTTCTCCGATGGCTCGGAAGCACACCAAATTTCTCAGTGACTGCAGACTCCACCTGGGGCGAAAATCCAAAAGCAGGTCCACGCAACCTTGTTGATGGCGACACCACCACTCATTGGCGCAGCGGAAACGACATCACCGATGACGGTGGCAGCTCACTCATTGACATGAGGTGGAGCGAACCTCGATCGATTTCATCGCTCGTCCTTGTCCGTGGCAGCGACGAAGCAATGCCACAAAACATTGCGATCTACGCGGGTGCAGAAGCCCGCAGCGCCCCAGTCACCGCCGACGGCACCGTCACGTTCGAACCAATCACGACGAGCTCGCTGACTCTTCGTATCAACTACGCACCTGTCCCTTTGAACGACAGCACCTCATCGCGAGTGATGGGTTTGGGGTCAATTGACGTGCCGGCGCTTTCCGATCTCTATCCAGGACCCATCGATCGCTCGGTGCCGTACGTCGCTGCCTGCGATGCAGGGCCCAAAGTTGCTATCGGTTCAGCCACACTTTCCTATTCCATCGCCACAACGGCGGGCGCACTGATCGACGGAACTCCCTTCGATCTTGTTCCGTGCGGAACCGAAAACGTGGCTCTCAATGCGGGTGTGACCCTTCTCGACACATCAAGCGGTTCATCTCTCGTGACCGTCAATCAACTCGTGCTTGGCAATTCACCGACGATGGCAGCGCCAACTGGATTGCCGCGCACACTCAACATCAATCATTGGGGAACAAACGACCGCACGGTCACGGTGGCGAGTGGAACCGAAGGGCTTCTCGTTGTCAACGAAGCATTCAATGAAGGATGGGAGGCAACTCTCAATGGAACAAAACTCACGCCTCTCACGATTGACGGGTGGCGCCAGGCGTTCATCGTGCCCGAGGGCGATGGCGGAACGGTGGATCTGCGTTTCGCACCTGACCGCATCTTCAAACTCGGCACCGCCTTTGGATTATTCACGTTGCTCGCAGTTTTCGTGATGGCTCTCTGGCCGGACCGAAAGAAACGTCAACTCGCCGCGCTCAACGAAGGACAACCAGCGAAAGCGCTTCTTGTCGCTGGTGTCGCCATCGGTGCCGTGTGGTGCACAGGTATCGGAGCTGTGCTTCTTCTACCGGCATGGTGGCTACGAAATCACCGTCGCTCCTGGCTCGCACCAATCGCATTTCTCTCGATGAGTGCCGCAGGCGTACTCGTCGTTCTCGGCAAGAGGATCGTCGACTACCCCTCAAACCTGTGGGGTGCCGCTTCCTACCCCGTGAGCGCTCTTGCTGCGACGGCATTCCTGTGTGCTCTCGTGACACTCCTGCCGCGGCGAGATGACGTAACCGAGGAATCCCCCGAGACGCCTTCGGCAGACACTGCAGCCGAAACCGCCTAACTCCCCGTGGTGCCCGGAGTGGGATTTGAACCCACAAGCCCCGAAAGGCCGGGGGGTTTAAGCCCCCTGCGTCTGCCAATTCCGCCATCCGGGCTGGAATGGGACAACGGTACCGCCCCATTCAGTGGAGCTCAGCCGCAAGGACTACGCCACCCGTGCCTGCGGCTGCCCAGCAGGCTGCGGGGCCCTGCGAGCGGAGTGGCCGGCTGCAGATCGCCCGGAGCGACGCTGACCCTGACGTGAGGGCTCCAACGGTTCACTTCCGCGCATCACGTCGGCCTCGACCGCACCCCACATCACCGTGCGAGCTGCGCCCGCTGTCGGACCACTGAGAGCGTTGGCAAGGAGCACGCCGTCGATCATGTCGGCCAGCACCGAGACCCACGGCCGACCTTTGATGCGAACAGACACGGTGACGGTCTCGACCCCAGCGCTATCGATCTGGCGCTTCATCGTGCGATCGACGCCTTCGAGCCGCGGCGGACTGCGGAAACTTGGCACCACAAGCCCTGCGGCGCGCGCCACCTCGCCAAGTGATCGGGCGGCGGCTGCGAACCGCAGCGAGGAAGCTTCCATGGCCGCGATGATGCCGGAGAGGTGTGACAGTCCCTGACCGTGTCCGAACCGCTCCGTACGATGCAACGAAATGACTGACGCTGAGATTCCCCTCAATCCCGCGCAACAAGAGGTCCTCGACCTTCTCGGCGCCGCCCCCGAGGATCGTCCGTCATTCCCGCCCACTCTTAAGGCCACCCTGCGTGCCGACCTCGAAGACGCACTCGCCGACCTCGCAAGCGAGATAAGTCCCGAGGCGCCCCTTTTCGTCAACAAGCACGACCTCTCGATGGTTCATGGCTGCGAACTTCGCCATCTGGCCGAAAAGGAAACGCCGTTTGAGTGGAGCCCTCCACTGGCCCGCGGAACCATCGCCCATAAAGCCATCGAACTTTCGATGCATCAGCGGCGGCGGCCTATTCCACTTGAACTCGTCGACGAGGCGATGGACCGTCTCGAACGCTCAGACGATTCCATCTCAGGCTGGCTCGCTACCTGTTCTGAAACTGATCGGGCCGAGTTGCGAGCCTTTGCCAATGAACGCGTCGCAACGTTTCTCGAATGCTTCCCGCCAATAAAGCCCGGCTGGTCGCCGGTCACCGAAGCGCGGATGCGCCTTGAACTTCTTGAGCGTCGCATCGTGATCTCGGGCCGATCAGACCTCACCTTGGGTCGCGCCGATGGCCTCACCGCTGGCAAAGTCATTATCGATTTCAAGACTGGCTCAATGTCGCCATCACATCTTGATGATTTGCGCCTCTACTCCCTGCTCGAAACGATGCGTATTGGAACGCCACCTCGGCTCGCCGCGTCGTACTACCTCGATGCCGGTGTCGCTCAAGCTGAAGCAATCACCGAAGGAGTCCTGCACTCAGCCGTCGCTCGCACCGCCGACGGAATTCGAAAACTGCACGAACTTTCTGTCGGTACTCGAGCTCCTGTCGTACGCCCAAGCTGGGGATGCCGCTGGTGCCCGATTCGCAGCACCTGCGCTCAAGGTCAAGCACATCTCGGCGAACTCGACGAAGAAAATGAACGCTTCGACGAGGACTGAATTTCGATCGAAGAGGCCTAGATCGGATCAATCGCCGCTTCGGTTGCCTCTGCTTCAGCAATATGCAGGGCATCTACCGCGCCGAATTCATGATCAACGGCATCCATCGTTGAAAGTCGGTTGAGCGCAAAGCGCAATACAACGAACACCGCCAAGAACAATGCACCTGCACCAGCAACGGTCTTTTGAACTCCGATGATGTCCACCAGCCAACCTTGGATGAGCGCGCCAAACGGAACAGCAGCGGTGAGAACCATCAGATAGAGCGCCATAGTGCGCCCGCGCATCTCTTCTTTCACTTGCAACTGCACGGTGGTGTTGAGACTGGCGGTGATGCCGAGGTAACCAGCACCTGCGACCAACAGCGCTGCTGCACCAACGAGGACCACGGGAGCTGCCCCCAGGGCCACGAGTGCCGCACCGTACGCCACCATTGCGATTGTCAATACCCGACTGCGACTGGCTCGGCTGCCGCGTCCGGCAACAATCGGCGCAACGATGATTGCGCCAGCGCCCATGCACCCGGCAAGAAGCCCGTAAGCGCCGTCTCCGATTTTGTACACATCGGTTGCAAACACAACGAGCAGGTTGAACAACGGACCGCCAAGCATTCCCAGCGAGCACACCACGATGAGGCAGGTGACGATGCCCGGCACAGTGCGGACATATCGCATGGCTTCACGCATTTCAGCAATTGGCCGCGGCTTGCCGACCTTTACTGCACGAACAAGAGGTGGGACGGAAACAATGAGCAAACCGCCAACCATTGCGAGAAACGAAAGCGCGTTGATAAAGAAACACCAACTCACGCCCAATGTCGCGAGCACGATACCGCCAAGAGCCGGACCGAAAGCTCGGGCTGCATTGAACTGCGCGGAATTCAACGTCACCGCGTTTAATAGATGTTCACGCGGAACCAATTCGGTGACGAATGATTGCCACGCTGCAACAGTGAAACCTCCTGAGAATGCACCAAGCGTGAGGATCACCAAGAAGAAGGCAATATTTCGCACACCTTCGATCCATACGATCCAGAGCACCAACGTAATTGCCGCTTGGATCAGCCCACCGATAATCAGAACCTTCCGACGATCGAAACGATCCGCAACTGATCCGGCATATGGCCCCGTAATCACCATCGGGGCATAGGCGAGGAATCCCGCGAAACCCAGCCAAGCCCCACTTCCGGTAATTGTGTAGACCACATAGGGAACTGCAACCATCTGCAACCAGGAACCACTGCTTGAAAGCAGCGACGCACTCCACATCCAGCGAAAGTTGCGATAGCGAAACGCAACAAACGCTCCATCAGGTTTGGCTTGGGGGCGACCCATCGCCGCATCACTCACGAGAGCCAGGCCTCGCACAGCGATGGTCCTCGTTCGAGCCAGTCTTCGAACGTGATGCCATAACGAACGTGGTCTTCCCAGTTTCCGTTGATCTCAAGGAATCCCTTTGCGAGACCTTCATCACGAAGTTCCAACTTCTCGACGACGCGACGACTCGCGCCATTGCGAGGAACAATCGCGATTTCGAGTCGGTGCAGGTGCAGATCATCGAAGCAGTACTTCGCCAGCACAACAACGGCTTCAGGGGTATAACCCTGACCCGCGCGCGCTTCGTCGATCCAGTACCCAATGCTTCCGGCTTGAAATGGGCCTCGCTGCACCGCCGACAAATTGATCTCACCGGAAAATTCGCCGTCGACGAAAATGCCGAATCCATAGCCAGAGCCCAATTGCCGTTCCCGTTGGCGTGCGTTGCAGCGGATCGTGAACGCCTCTCGATCCTCAATGACATCAGGGGCACCAGGAGGCCGAGTTGGCTCCCACTTTGTGAGCCACTCACTATTTCGTCGTCGGACCTCACGCCATGCGGAAAAATCCGCCGCCACAAGCGGACGAAGCAGTACTCGACGTCCGAACAAGGTGGTCATGAGAGGCGATCCTAGCGACCAACCCCGCACCGACGATTCGTCCCCATCATCGACTCAGAGGGGTTGTTCGTCAGGAATCAGCGAGGAGGGACATAGCCAGCCCGTCGAGAATGTCTGACTCAGAAACCAGACATTCATCAAGACCAAAACGTCGCATCGTCGCCACCAAAACACAGAGGCCACCAACAATGACGTCGGCCCGTTGTTCCTCGAGTCCGGGATTCTCTTTGCGCTCTTCGATCGACTCGGTGGCCAAGGTGCGGAACACATCTTCGACCGCCGCACGGGTAAGAACCAGATGATGAATCTGTTCTCGGTCGTACTCAGCCAAACCCAGTTCTACCGACGCAGTGTTGCTCACCGTTCCAGCAAGACCCACGAATGTCTTGGCCTCGATCAATTCCGGAATCTCGCGCAGCACATCATCGAGATGAATATCAATGACCGAAAGTGCCTGTGAAAGTTCTTCAGCCGTGGGTGGATCATGATGGAGCCACGCTTCAGTCATCCGCACGCAACCCATGTCAGTTGAAATCGTTGATTCAGCTTCGGTGGTTCCGAAAACAAACTCGGTCGAACCGCCGCCAATATCGCAAACAAGGAACGGGCCCAGCGCTGGGTCCAGATCAGCAGTTGCGCCGAGAAACGAAAGGCGCCCCTCTTCTTCGCCGGAGATGACTTCTGGCATGACACCCAAAATGTCCTTCGCTGCGTGAA
>JBIIGP010000178.1:0-4505 GCA_044236415.1 Acidimicrobiales bacterium
GCTCTCGCCTATGCCAACGCCGGCGCACAGGTTGTGATCACGGCAAGAAGCCAAGACCAGATCGATTCGGTTCGCGATGAAATCTCCGCAGCCGGCGGAACGGCCATGGCTGTTCGTGCTGATGTCACTAATCGCGCCGATGTCGTGGCCCTCGTTGCGCAAACGCTCGAAGCCTTCGGACGACTCGACATTGTTGTCGCCAACGCCGGAGCAACATCTCCTGAAAATCCCGTGTCTCCGATTGATGATTTTGCTTACGTCATTGATGTGAACCTCACGAGCGTTCAACATCTCGCACTGACCTGCGAACCTCATTTGCGGGAACGGGGCGGAAAGTTCATCGTGATGGGTTCAGGGGCAGGCCGTCGTCCATTCAAAGGCGGGGCCAGTTATTCCGTTTCGAAGGCGGCGGTTTCGATGTTGGTTCGCTGCCTTGCGGTGGAGTGGCGAGAATCAGCCATCGCCGTGAACGAAATTGTTCCTGGTCCTGTACATACCGAAATGGCTGCGAAGATTCTTGATGTGCCCAACATTGACGCGGCGATTCGCATGGACTGGCACAAAACACCAGACGATGTCACGCCGCTTGCGCTATTCCTGGCCCAACAACCAAACAACGGACCAAGCGGTCAGGTGTTCAGTCTTCTAGGACGCGATCTGTAAGTCGGCCCATTTCGGGCGGTTTACGCGGAGGGAGCTTGCAACAACGCGGCCAAACCAGAAACGCGAACCGACGGATTGTTGATGGCATCGGTCAGTGCGTCAGCTGAGCCAATGATGACGGCGTGACCGCCGGCTCGCGTAAGGCCGGTGTAGAGAAGTTCGCGAGTGAGAAGCGGCGAGCCTTCATTCGGCAGCATCAGCACTACAAGCTCTCTGTATTCCGATCCCTGGCTCTTATGCACCGTCATGGCGAAGGCCCGCTCAACTGGCGGCAGATCAACCGTCGAGATGTAACGGGGCCCCTCGTTGGTGCCGAAGCAGACCTTGGGACCGTCTTCGGTTTCAACAACAACACCGATGTCGCCATTGACGAGACCTACCCGCGGCGAGTTCACGGTGACCAGCAACGCACGGCCAGGAACCATCAGATCCCCAGATCGAAGCTGCAGTCGGCGGTCGATGATGTCGTTCCACTGATCAATGCCCAGCGGACCACGACGCATGCCGCACAGCAAGCGACTGCCGGCAATCTTTTCCAGCGCCTTTGCGTGATCCTCAGTCTTTGAAGAACGAGCGAGATCACGCACTTCTCGGTACGTGCTGATCAACGTGTCGATGACCGAACTCGAGGGCTTCGCGCCCGCTGGCGTTTCGACAAAGGTCAGTTGCGGTCCCGAGTTCCGAATTGCGGCCAGTGCAGTCTCTGCCTCGCCCTTACGGATCATTGGTGCGACGGTTGCAATCGGATTATCGCCGGTGATGCGTCGCACTTTTTGCAGTTCGAACACGCTGCCATCAAGCAAACCTGCCGACGACACGAGGTCGCGAAGTACCGAACCCGATTCAACGCTTTCAAGCTGCGCGTCGTCGCCCACCAGAAGCAGTCGTGACCGTGAACCCAGAGCTTCAAACAATCGGGCCATGAGTTGCAACGGAACCATCGAGGTTTCGTCGATGATGACAAGGTCGTGATTGAGTGGACGCTCGCCGTCGTGGGCGAACCGTGTATTCAAGCCCCGCTTGTTGCCCAGTAACCCGTGAATTGTTGTGGGCTTGATCGCTCGAAGCTGCGCCAACACTGCATCGGAAGGACGGTTCTGGCCTTCTTCGAGCGTGTTGGCGAACTCATTGAGTAGTTCTTTCGCCCGAGTTGCAGCCTTCCCCGTGGGTGCGGCAACAGCCACCGACACCTCTTGGCCCTGCTCTTCAGCAGCCACCAAAAAAGCCAACAAACAACGGGTAAGCGTGTAGGTCTTGCCGGTTCCTGGGCCGCCGGTGAGCACGTTGAATGAACGAGCGAGCACCGATTTGGCCAGTTCATTCTGACGAGCGTCGTCATCTGACACTTCGAGTTCGCGGTCGATAAGCGCGACTGCAGTAGGCGAGGTGACATCGTCGGAATGAGCGATGAGCGCCCGCACCGATTCGGCCACCAACACCTCGTCGGCAAATTGTCGCTGTGAACTGAAACGATTCTCAATCAGCACCAACGGCCGAGTGTCGGCCAACGCCTCAGCCGAGGTTCCCGGCGCATCAAGAACTCGCACCAGCGGTGAGGCGCGCAGGGCTTTGTCGAACTGCTTTGCCGTTGGCAACGTTGGCAGCACCCACTCTTGACCTGATCGGGAAATCGCTCGATCTAGATCTTCTGTCAACGTGTCGAGACTAAGACACGCGTGACCGTTGCGATGGGCCCAGACCGCAAGCCCAAGCGCGAGCAGCACAGTTTCGTCGGTGCAGCTAGCGCGACGAGCAAGCATTGCCGCAGTGACGATGTCGGCGTTCTCAAAGAGACCGGTGCCGGTTTCGGAGTCGAATCGCAATGCATTGAGGACATCAATCGGTTCGGTCATGACTGACCTCCCAACAGCTTGCTCGCAGCAACAATCAATTCGCTCGACGGGCGCCAAGCGAACACGCCGTTGCGTTGACCATCGATAACTGCGGTGTCGGGGCCGATCATTCCTCGCACAAACAAATAGTGCGTGTCGCCGATATGGCGATTGATGTCGTAACCGGCCAGGCGAAGCTGCAACATGCGGTGAAGGGCCACGTTGTAGACGAGAATCTGTAGCGGATAGTCGCCGTGTTCCATGGCGTGCTTCATGGATTCATAGCCATAGGCCGAGATCGGCGCGACGTCGCCCGGGGTGTGCAGGCGATTGGTCTTGTAGTCAACGACGCCGTAGGTGCCGTTCGACGCGTCGCCAAGACGAATCACTGAGTCGATGCTTCCGGTCATGAGACCAGCCATGGCCGACATGCGATTGCCCGCAGCCAATGCCTTGAAGTACTCAGAGAACTGATCGTCCTCGTGCGCAGCGGCAAGTTCGAACAGATCGCTCGGAGTTACTGGCGAGTTGCCATCGGCCAACGGGAAGTGGAAGACCAATTCGTTCAGGCGGTCTGCACCGATCGAACGCAGCGTTGGGCTCTCGGCCGCTGCAGTGAGCGGCGTATTGATGGCCAACACAAGACCTTGAGCCAACACCTCGGGATCAGCATCGAACGACGCGGCTCGGCCCGAGGTTTCGATGACTGTGCAAACCTCGGTTTCGATATCGGGTACCGAGAGGTCAATGACCTCGAACAACTCGTGTACGAAGGTTCCAAAATCCGCGCTGGCCTGCATGCCGAGAAGCGGCCCTTCGAAGGTTTGGGGACTTCCGTCTTCACCGAGTTCAGGCCCGCCAGGTGTTTCGTCGTTGCCACCACGGGCGGAGCCTTCGTTGTTTGCCCGCGCACCCTTCGAAAGAGAGGAATACGACCAGCGGAACCACGCGTCACGTTCGATCTCGCGCTCGGGGAACGGTTCGGCGTTCAGCACACCACTCACTTCAGGCGTGGGTGCATCCCATTCTCGATCGTCGACCCACTTGGTGAGTTCCTCGAACGAGACGTTCGGGCCCAAGCGTTTCACGAGTTCGGTGAGTTTCTCGTGAGCAGTTTCGTCGTCGACCTTGGTTTCTTGTTCGAGGTCGTCGGTGGAACCAAAAAGAACACGCGCCAGCGGACCCTTATGAGAACTGTCACGTGGAGCCTTGCCCCACCAGATGACCAGTTGATGCTGGGCCCGAGTGACTGCGACATAGAGAAGACGAAGCTCATCGCCTTCGGCTTCGATCTTGTCGCGTCGCTTACGTTCGGTTTGATCAAGGTCATCGTCTACCCAAGCGATGCTGGGAGCGGCGTCGACATAACGAACGCCTTCGTCTTCATAGACCGATACTGACGATGCGGTGATGCCCTTCGGGAACGGTATGAGCACGATCGGGTACTCAAGGCCTTTCGAGGAATGCATCGTGGTGATCTGGATGACATCACGATCGGTGTCGATACGACGCTTCTGCGCTTCGGCCTCGGTATTCATTGTTTCTTTGAGCTCATCAAGCGCGCGTAGCACTGCACTTACCGGTGCGCGTCGACCACCAAGTTGACCATTGAGCAGTTCGATGACGTGTTCGAGGTCAGTGAGTCGTCGCTCGGCCTCAAAGTCGGAAGAGATCTCTTTGATGACGTCGTCATCAAGACGAAGCACCTGATACCAACCAACAAGTCCGCGCGCTTCAAGTTCATTCGCCCAAACCCGGCACTTGGTTTGCAGCACCTCGATTGGGTCCTGCGCCGTGATGGTGGCTTCGGCGCCCGGCGCAACGACTACTGGGTTGAGCGCAAACCAGCTCAGTTGCACTGCACGAACGCGACGAACGTCGGCTGGGTTCGCCATTGCGGTGAGCAACAGGCGCAATTGCTCCATCGCCTCGGACTCGAGCACGGAACCAATGCGACTGCGGACGGCAGGAATGTGTCGCTTGCGCAGTTCCTCGACCAAGGGCTCGGCG
>JBIIGP010000179.1:0-4481 GCA_044236415.1 Acidimicrobiales bacterium
GTGATGATGACGGCCGCGCCCTGATCAACCTGGCTGTTGGAGCACAGCCTCTTTGTGTAGGGCCACGAGATCATTCGGTTTTCCGCAGATGCGGTCGTGATCTCGGAACTGGAAAGGGGAGTGCGGAGCCAGGCGTTCGGGTTTGTTGATGCAACGTCAGAGAATGCAGCCCACAACGAACCGATGCGTTCGATATGCCGATCGATACTCAGTCCGAGTCGGGCCCGCAGCGCCACCTCAAACAACGGGTACACGTGCACGGGCAATCGAACTCCACGTGCATTTTCCACATCGTTGACGAGCGGACGGAGGTCTCCGATCGACTCGGGCGACTCGATTGAGTCGGACTGGGTTGACCATTCCGGCTCAAGACCCGCCTTGCGAAGTCGGGATCGGGTCCGCGTTGCTTCACCCCCGGTGATCACGATGACCTCAGCTGCACCAGCCTGAATATCGGCCGCAGCCCGGGCGACCATTACTCCGGCGAGATTCCCGCCAACGACTGAGGTGGCGAGGCGACGGGGCGATGCACCAATGCGTTCGGCGACTGCGAGTGCTGCATTGCGGTATCTCCAGGACAACTCGCTCACTGTCAGGACTTGATCGGCACCAGTGAGAAGCCCAGTTCCACCGCTATCGATCTCGGCTCGGCGCAAGGCTTCGGCCATGAGTTCGGCAGGTTCGAGCGGTTCAGTCGCCGCGTCGCGGATCATGATCTGTCCGGCGCCGACGATTATTGGAAGTCGGGGATCGAGTTCGAGAGCCATGTCAGGCAACGTACCTGCCGAGCGGGTCGGCGTCCGAAGGTGCGGCACTACGATCCATGAGACACCGTACGAGGAGACCTGCCATGCCCTGGCCCGCAGATAACGACGACACGCTTTTCGGACTCATCGATTCCGAAGTGGAACGTCAGAACACAACGCTGCAGCTCATTGCCTCGGAAAACTTCACCTCACCCGCAGTGATGCGAGCCACGGGCTCAGTTCTCACGAACAAGTACTCCGAGGGCTACCCCGGCAAGCGCTACTACGGCGGCAACGAGATCGTCGACGAGATTGAAGACATTGCGCGTGACCGGGTGAAAGAACTTTTCGGTGCCGAGCACGCCAATGTTCAACCCCACTCAGGTGCAAACGCCAACCTCGGTGTGTATCTCGCACTTCTTGAGCAGGGCGACACCGTTATGGGCCTCAGCCTCGATCACGGCGGCCATCTCACTCATGGTTCGCCCGTCAACATCTCTGGTCGCTTCTACAACTTCGTCGCCTACGGCGTGAACATGTCTGATGAACGAATCGACATGGACCAAATGCGCGAGACCGCTTTGCGCGAACGCCCGAAGATGATCATCGCTGGCGCTACCGCCTACCCGCGCATCATCGATCCTGCACCCATTCGTGAGATTGCCGACGAAATCGGTGCGCTACTTATGTTCGACGCTGCGCATATCGCCGGTCTCATTGCTGGCGGCGTGCATCCGAACCCGGTGCCGTACGCCGACGTTGTTACTTTCACGACGCATAAGACGTTGCGTGGTCCGCGTGGCGGCTGCATTCTCAGTCGTGCTGAACATGCGGCGGCAATCGACAAGGCAATGTTCCCTGGTTTGCAGGGTGGTCCGCTTGAAAATGCGATCGCTGCAAAGGCGGTTGCGTTCCGCGAAGCGGCCGATCCTTCATTCAAGGGATACGCGCAACAAATCGTGAAGAACTCTGGCGCACTCGCCGAAGCACTCGCCAAAGAAGGATTCCGTTTGGTGTCAGGCGGCACCGATAACCATCTCTGCTTGGTTGATCTTCGTGGCTTCGATGCAGAACTCACAGGCAAAGAGGCACAGGCAGTTCTTGACCTCGCCGGCATCACGCTGAACAAGAACACCATTCCCGATGACCCGCGTTCACCGTTTGTTACGAGTGGCGTACGTATCGGTACTCCTGCGGTTACCACGCAGGGAATGACTGAACCCGAAATGGTCCAGATCGCTTCGTTGATCGCCCGCGCGCTTCGCGGTCGTGCCGACGATGCGGCGATCGCCGCAGTGCGCGCCGATGTTGCCGCACTTTGCGCCAACTTCACCCCCTACAGCTAAGTCAGGGAGTCTTCGAAACCGTGCCGAGCATCGGCTCATACGCAATCGTCTTGGCGGTCGTTGCCGTCACGACGTTTGTGACCTTGTTCGGTATTCGACGTTTCGCGTTTCGAATTGGCGCAGTCGTGCGTCCCGATGCACGACATGTGCACGAACGCCCAACACCCACCCTCGGCGGCGTTGCAATGCTGATCGGTGTCCTTGCGGGAATGTTCACCGCTTGGTGCATGGGGTCATTCGATGCCGTGTTCACCGGAAGTACTGAGCCGCTCGGGTTGGTGCTTGCAGCAATTGTGATCGCCGTTGTCGGAGTCATCGATGATCTGAAAGATGTTTCTGCACCAGCAAAAATCGCAGGCATCGTTCTTGCGGCGAGTGTGTTGGTGATCTCTGGAATTTCGATTCTCGTGTTCCGCATTCCGTTCGCAGGCGTGTTTGTTCTTTCCACTGATTGGTCGTACTTAATTTCGGTGGTGTGGGTCGTCGGTATGGCCAATGCCATCAACCTCATCGATGGCCTCGATGGTTTGGCCGGCGGCATTGTCGCTATCGCCGCAGCAACATTTTTCCTTTATGCCCACGAATTGGGCGGCGAAGGTCTCTTGGCTGCAGGCAACATCGGACCTCTCGTTGCCATCGTTGCTCTCGGTGCGTGCATCGGCTTTCTTCCCCACAACATTCATCCCGCCAAAATTTTCATGGGTGATGCGGGGGCGCTGCTCCTCGGTTTGCTGATGGCTGCATCGACGATGGTCGTTGGTGGGCGCATCGACAGGTCCTATTCCGGCAGTTCCTTCTTCTTCTTTGCCCCGCTCCTTATTCCGTTGGTCATCCTCGGAGTCCCGGTCATCGACACGCTGTTCGCCATCATCCGGCGGGCCCGTTCGCGTAGTGGCATTTCCAATGCCGATAAGGGACATCTCCATCATCGGCTCATGGCCCTTGGACATGGACATCGACGCAGTGTCTTCATTCTCTGGACATGGACGGCCTTGCTCAGCGGCTTTGTCCTCTGGCCGATTTACAGCGGAACAGGCGACGGAATCGTTCCCTTCGGAATCGCCGCCATCCTCTTGTCGCTCTTCACCATCTTGCATCCAGGGGTGCGAATTGAGCGTCGGCGCCTGGCCCGTGACGAGGCCCGGGAGGCCCGCCGCAGCGCTGGGCTCGATCAATCCGGGCCTACCGGACCAATCGAGTTCGGCGTCCCAACTCCGGACACAGACGACGAGCCCGGAAAAGTTGCAGAAAACTAGCGGCGCGCCTACCTTGTGCGCAGTTTCACAAGGTCAGCGACGCGCGAGGTTCGGTGTTGTCGATCGGTCCACCATTCCTCCGACACACCAAGGTGCGCGGTGAAGAATTCGCAACGGCGCGAACTCACACAGCAAATGGGACGATCCACGGGCGGCTATGAGCTCGCGTTTTCCCCGTTGCTCCTTGCGGCAATTGGCTACGGACTCGACCGTTTGTTGGGAACTGTCCCACTTCTCACGATCACCTTCGGAGTGCTCGGCCTCATCGGCGCCGTCACCAAGATCTATTTCTCGTATCGCGCCGACATGGAGCATCACGAAGCGAACGGTCCATGGGCGCAACGATGACTTCTCCGACCCAGATTGACAGTGATGCTCCCGAGGCGATGATCGCTCGCGACATGGTGAAAAAGGCTGCAATTGTTGGGCCGATTCTCATCGTTGCCTTTGGATTCATCTGGGGTGTCCACGGGGCCCTTTCCACCGCCTATGGTCTGGCCATCGTTGTGGCGAACTTCGTGCTCGCCGCCGCGATGCTGACCTGGGCCGGACGCATCTCTCCGGGATTCGTCATGGGCGCAGCGCTCTTTGGTTATCTGATTCGTTTGTCCTTAATTTTTATGGCTATCTGGCTTGTCCGGGAAGCCTCGTGGGTCGAGTTGGTACCCCTCGGTATCACCATCGTTGTGACTCACCTCGGTCTTTTGTTCTGGGAGATGAAGCGTGTCTCCCTTTCCATCGCTTACCCCGGGCTTAAGCCCACACCTGCTTCGAAGGAGTCGACCTCCAAGTGATCTTCGGACTCGAGTTTCCACCGATCGAGAACCTCGTCGAATGGCCGAACATTTTCGGCCCGGCGGACTCTTGGTACGGGTTCAACAAAATCGCGCTCATCAACTTGGTGGCACTCGTCGGAACGACGTTGTTGTTCCTCGTCGCTGGCCGGCAAAAGACGCTTGAGCCAGCAACGAATGCGCCGAAGGGTTCACGCAACCTGGTCGAAAGTGCTGTTGCGTTCATCCGCGACGGCATCATCATCGAGACCATCGGCCCAGCTGGCCTTCGCTATCTGCCCTTCTTGGCCTCGCTGTTCTTCTTCATCTTGATCACGAACATCTTCGAGGTCATCCCGT
>JBIIGP010000180.1:0-4472 GCA_044236415.1 Acidimicrobiales bacterium
TGTTCGATGATGCTCATGGGATCGGGGGCTCCTCGTCAATGGGGCTTGGGTGGAAGTTTTCCACGTCGACGCGCGAGCAGTGGGGACGGTCAGAGATCCGCGCGTCCGCCTAGTTCAGCACTCCGAGCGGCATCGCGGTAGTTCACCGCTGCCGCGCGCAATGCCGTCTCGGGATCGACCCCAGCACGCCGGGCCTCATCCACGACCGCGAACAGCAGCGCTCCAGTGGTTTGATCGTCGATTGATGCCCCAAATTCCCGAAGTGTCGCCTCGACCGACTCCGGGACAGGCAGAGCGCTCGGATCAAGGCCCGTCAGCGCTCCCGCCTTCTTTTGGATCTTGAGCGCGTAGAGCAGCGCAGGTATCGCGTCGGGAACGCCGTCGAAGACGCTCTCGCGACCCTTTTCTACCTTCTTGATCTGTTCCCAATTGCTCACCACTACGTCAGCGTCCTCAGCTTCGACGTCACCAAAAACATGCGGGTGACGAGATCGCAATTTGTCGTGAACGTTGAGTGCGACATCAGCAATCGTGAACTGACCTTCTTCCGACGCCAACTGGCTGTGGAAGAGCACTTGGAAAAGCAGATCTCCAAGTTCCTCTTCCAAATGTTCGTAGCCCGTCCCGGCTTCGACATCGAGATGGTCGATGGCCTCAAGCACTTCGTAGGACTCTTCAAGAAGATGACGACGGAGAGATTCATGAGTTTGCTCACGGTCCCAAGGACAGTCAGCGCGCAACACCGCGACCAGTTCCGCGAAACGAACCAATTCTTGGGCCACCGGGGCGGCGAGTTCAGGAAGAAAAATCGAGGTGAGATGGTCGGCCGCGATTCGATCGATTTCTGTCCAAGGAATTTCTTCGACGACTTCATCAGGTAGCCCGAGTCGTTGCAGCACCGTCACAGTGGCATCGGCCGCAAGACACGAATCGATTCCGGCATCAAGCGCGAGCTTCACATCGGAGAGCACTTCAGCCGAGTCGCATTGCGCTACCAAAAGCGGGCCACGCTCCCCCGCTGCTTCAACGGCGAATCGATGTCCATCAATAATCCGCACGCCAACGGATACCGGATCGATTCCGAGACGAGCCCATGTGAGATCGAGGAATGAAAGCGCAGGAACAATCTCGACCTCGCAACGAGGATCAGCTAGGAGTAACTCCACCGTGTGCTCGGCCACTATCGGCGAACCGGGAACGGCATAAAGGATTTGGCCCGCTTCAGTCGCTGCCGCGATCAATCGTTCGACGATCTCGGGATAGACCTCGTCGATAGAAGTCGCTGTTTCGTAGACATCGTCGAATGATGTCGCCGCTTCCATCACGGCAGCCGCCGGGTGTCGCCGCGTTCGAACGAATTGCGTTGCGATCGAATTGATCGCCTCACGAGTACCGAGAGTCAGGAGTTCAACATCACCAGGCCCTAGCCCAACGATGACAACTCGCGGCATCATCGGTGAGTGCAGATCACTGCAACGGAAGTCCGGCGACCGTCGTCGACGTGGCGCCTGAAGGAGCAACGATCTTCGCTGAAGTCGCTTCGAACTGTCCGTAACGACCGTTCACCGAAATGCTTGCAGTCGCAGCGATGCGCACGAGTTCAGCGCTGACAATCGCGTCGGCATTGTCAACAACCGACTGCTTCAGCGAATCCTTCAGTTGTTCAAACGTCAACTTGCCACGAGCCGTTACGAGAACAATGTGATAGCCGAACTTGGTCTTCACTGGCTCGCCCACAACCCCAATCGGTTGCGCCCAAGCAGCGTTATCGAATTCCGTCACATAGGAACCCTTCGGACTGCACGGAAGCGCTCCACCTGCGGCCGCTGATCCCGAGTCTTGCGACTTCGTTGCAGCGATCTCGGCGAAGTTTGATGTTCCCTTGATCTGAGACTGGATGCCCCTGATCGAGGTCAGAGCGGTCGCATACTGAGCATCAGTCGGAGCTGCGTTACCCGAACCAGCGAGCACCAGGATGTGGCTCGCGCACACGAGATCCTCTTGGTACTGATCCTTCGTTGCCTCATAAAGGTTGCGAAGACCTTCGTCGGTTTGAGCCTCAGCAATAACTGCTGCACCGAGCACGGTCTGAGCTGCGACACCATCGATAAGCGTCTGCTGGTAGCTCGCCGGAAGTTCGTTGAACACTGAGGTGCCAGAGCCGTTCGTGAAGTTCTCCTCGAGCAGCGACCTTGCTTCCGCTCGATCAGCATCAGTCACGGTGAGGCCGCGCTCGGCGACACCAACCTGGGCGAGCTGGAGATTCAACTGGTCATTCAAGAATGCCGAGGTGTAAGACGTTGCCCACGAGTTGCCATCGGACGACTTGAGCTCGCTGGCTCCGCCCGAGGTCGAATACACCTTCGCAAATGCCTCGATCTGCGACTGGAACTCCGAATCGGAAAGAGTCCAACTGTTCACGGTCAGTGCGGTCGGGTTCACCGCCGAACATGAACTGCCCACGAGGGCAAGCACGAGGGCGAGGAGGATGGCAGTGATGGAGATGTTGCGCGTCGTCTTCACAAGGCTGCTCACACTAACGGAGCCAGCAGAGGGCCTGAGAGTCAGCCCTCGTCCTCGGGGACGAGGTCGGCCAGCGCCGAGACGAGGTCGTCAATGATCGACCCTGCCGAGTTCAGGTGAAGCTGCAATTGCTGCGGCTCGGCCTTGTACACCGACCCCTTATAAAGGCGATCAAGGCGGATCGTGGCCGATGTCCGGAGGGCCAACGGCGAGATCCGGGCAACAAACTTCGGGCCGCCAAATCCTGGCCCCTTCGTCACGGTGACGTCGGTAACCCCTGTTCTGACGCACTCGGCCCGAAGGCGGGCAACCTCAAGGAGCGCTTCGGCATCCTCGGGCACCGGTCCGTAGCGGTCTTCCCACTCGGCGCGAATATCGGCGACTTCAGCAGCCGAGATCACCGCGGCAAGACGCCGGTAGGCCTCGAGTCGCAAGTCTTCACGTTCGACATAGGACGCGGGCAGCGAAGCATCGACCGGAAGCTCAAGCTTGATTTCGGCCGGTTCGGGAATCGGCTCGCCCTTCAACTCGGCGACTGCTTCGGTGACCATCTGGCAATAGAGGTCATATCCGACCGACGAGATGTGGCCGCTTTGTCCGCTACCAAGCAAGTTGCCCGCTCCTCGGATTTCAAGGTCTCGCATTGCGATACGGAAACCGGAGCCGAGTTCGGTCGCTTCTCCGATCGTGCGCAGTCTCTCGAATGCTTGCTCGGTAAGTGCTCGATCCGGAGGAAAGAACAAATACGCATACGCGCGACTTCCCGAACGTCCGACGCGCCCGCGTAGCTGATGGAGTTGGCCAAGCCCAAGGAGATCGGCGCGATCAACCACCAAGGTGTTGACCGTTGGCATATCAATACCTGATTCGATGATGGTGGTGCATACGAGCACATCGAATGCGCCTTCCCAGAAATCGAGAACGACTTTTTCGAGTGTTCCTTCGTCCATCTGTCCATGTGCAACAGCAATCCGTGCTTCAGGTACCAGTTCACCAAGATGAGCCGCAACGCGCTCGATGTCCTGCACGCGATTGTGCACGAAGAACACTTGACCTTCACGGAGCAGCTCGCGCCGGATCGATTCGGCGACGGCGCGCTCGTCGTATTCGCCGACATACGTGAGAATCGGCTGGCGTTCGCTCGGCGGCGTATTCAATAGCGTGAGATCCCGGATCCCGGTGAGGCTCATTTCAAGTGTTCTCGGAATTGGTGTGGCCGAAAGCGTGAGCACATCGACGCCAACTTTGAGCCCCTTGATGGCCTCTTTGTGTGAGACGCCAAATCGCTGCTCTTCGTCGACGACCAGTAGCCCCAGATCCTTAAAGGCCAACCCCTCAGCAAGAAGTCGGTGCGTTCCGATCACAACATCAACATCGCCGGTTTCGAGATCAGCAATGACTTTCTTGGCCTGCGCATTCGTCAAGAACCGACTGAGCATTTCGACTCGAACCGGATAACCAGCGAATCGTTCACTAAACGTTTGCAAATGCTGTTGCGCAAGGAGTGTCGTCGGTACCAGCACTGCTGCTTGTTTGCCATCTTGCACGGCCTTGAAGACGGCTCGCACTGCGACTTCAGTTTTTCCGAAACCAACATCGCCGCAAACAAGTCGATCCATCGGAGAATCGCCTTCCATATCCGCCTTCACTTCCGCGATCGCAATCTTCTGATCGGGAGTCGGTTCGTAGGGGAAGGACTCTTCGAGTTCGTGCTGCCATGGAGTATCGGGAGCAAACGCGTGACCGGGAGCGTGAATTCGCTTTTGGTACAGAACCACGAGCTCCTGGGCAATCTCCGTGACCGCTTCACGAACCCGCGCTTTGTTCTTTTGCCATTCGCCACCGCCAAGGCGACTCAGACTGGGCGAATCACTACCAGTGAAGGGCCGAACCGCATCGACTTGATCACTAGGAACATAAAGACGGTCATCACCGCGATATTCAAGAAG
>JBIIGP010000181.1:0-4453 GCA_044236415.1 Acidimicrobiales bacterium
AAGAGGACCAACTTCATCCACTTCGACAGCTTTTCGTACGAGTAGCGGCTCATCACAAACATTGCGAAACACCCAATGGCAAACCAAATCGCTTGGAGGCGGAACTGATACCAAGAGGTTCCGTACTCATAGAGCGCCGTTACCGATGACGCAGACAGGATCATCAACAAGCCAAAGAGATTGGCGGCTATGACAACGAACCAGAGAACCTTGAAATTGGTAGTGCGCGGCTGCGGTTCCCGAGCAGAACGCAGCAATCGGCCGACTGAGGGTCGCTCATCTGCAACAGTTGCACTCATCGCGTTCCCTCCGTCGTGAATCCGGGGAGAGCTCGCACCGCATTGGCAAACTGATCGCCCCGTTCTCCGTAGGACGTAAACCAGTCGAAGGAAGTGCATCCAGGAGAGAGCAGAACCGCATCTCCGGGCTGGGACATCTCCGCTGCAGCTGCAACCGCGTCGGCGATCGAGGTTTCGATGACACGAATGTCGCAACGTCCTTGAAACGCCTCGCGCACTTCAGCGGCCGCTTCACCTATCGCTACAACTGCCCGAACCGGCGGTACGTGCGCCCCAAGAGCAGCCAGATCAAGACCCTTGTTGCGTCCACCGGCAATAAGCACAACAGAATCGAACGCCTGCAGTGCAGTTTCGACAGCATGCGGAGTTGTGGCCTTCGAGTCGTCGTACCAGCGAGCGCCATCGATCTCGCCGATGTACTGCACCCTGTGATGAAGTCCCTTAAACGAACGAAGCGTGTGTCGGACGCCCTCGACCGTTGCCCCTGCAGCCAATGCCGCAACTGATGCGGCGAGTGCATTCGTAATGTCATGGGGAAAAGAACGCGGAAGTTCGTCGACGGCAATGAGTTGCGTACCGTCCGGCAAGCAAAGCCAGCCATCAGACACGGTGGCGTCGGCGCTGGTCCCGGCTCCCCCGAACGTGAGCGTAGAGACCTCGGGGTTGCGGTTTGCGAGTACGACCGGATCGGTCGCCGACGCGATTGCGACGCCGGAGTTGGCATCAAGATCTCTCCAAATCGACGCCTTCGCAGATTCATAGGAGGAAAGTGAGGTGTGCGCGTCGAGGTGGTCGGGAGCAAAGTTCAGCCACACCGCAACTGAAGGTCGGAACCAGCGCGTTGTCGCCAAACGGAACGAAGAAGCTTCGACCACAAAGACTTCGATATCGGGATCGGAGATCGCCTCAACCAAAGGGGTTTCGGTATTGCCGCAAGCGATCGACCGAACACCAGAGGCGAGAAGCATCGCAGTCACCATGGTCGTAACCGTGGTTTTTCCGTCAGTGCCCGTAATGGCGACGATCGGACGCGAATCCCATCGATCGGCAAGATCAAACTCCGACTCGATTGCGACTCCTTCGGCCTCAGCAAGTCCGAAGATCGGGTGGGATTCGGGAATTCCGGGGCTGGGAACGACAAGATCACACCCTGAGACAAGGCGCGTGAGATCCTGCGGAGAAGGCGATTCGACCAGTTCCACTCCCATCGATGCTGCCTCAGCGCGAATCGCGTCGGTGGGATGCTCATCGACCGCCACAACAGAAACGCCTCGAGAGGTAAGAGCAGTCGCTACCGCACGGCCAGTGACGCCAAATCCCATGATAAGTGCCGACCGAAGTGGGCCGCGCGTCGGCGCTTCCATCAGTCGATTACCCCCGGCAATCGCACGAAGTCGGCGTAGTAGATGCCCAGCGCTAGGGCAGTAAACAGGCCAGCGACAATCCAGAGTCGAATGATCACCGTTGTTTCAGGCCACCCTCCAAGTTCGAAGTGATGGTGGAGTGGCGCCATTCGGAAAATGCGTCGACCGAACGCTCGATAGCTGCCCACCTGAAGAATGACCGAAACGGTTTCCATGACGAAGAGTCCGCCGACGATGGGAAGGAGCAGGATCGTGTTGGTGCTCAGTGCAAGGGCCGCAAGCCCTGCTCCAATCGCTAAGGCTCCGGTATCCCCCATGAAGATTCGAGCTGGAGCCGCGTTCCACCACAAGAATCCGGCGACAGCCGCCATCATCGATGCCGACACAACAGCAGTATCGAGGAAGCTCTCATCGCCGTAGATGGAGTTATGGCGGAAGCCCCAGAAGGCGATCACTGTGTATGCGGCGAAGCCGAAAATTGAAGCGCCAGCGGCGAGACCATCAAGACCATCGGTGAGGTTCACCGCATTTGTCGTGGCATAGAAGATGATGACGGCCAGAACTACCCAACCGATCTTTCCGATTTCAATGCCAGGAAAGTCGAAGCGAGTGAAAGACAACGTCGTGGTGACGTTGGTAAACGTCAGCATTGAAATGGCGTAGGCGACAGCAACAGCTAGGAGACCAAACGTCTTTGCTCTCTTGGTCAAACCAAGGTTGCGCTCACGAAACACCTTGATGGAGTCATCGAGGAGTCCGACAAGTCCGGCTGCGATGATCGCAGCCATACAGAGCAATCCGCGTCTCGTGAAGACCGCACCGCTGAGATCACTCACGAACCACCCAACCGCAGCGGCCGCAACAAAGGCCAGACCACCCATCGTGGGGGTACCCGCTTTGGTGATGTGACCCTGAGGGCCATCTTCGCGAATGGGCTGTCCAATTCGACGATGTTCGAGCCAAGAGATCAAAAGACGCGTGCCAAATAACGAAAGGGCAAGTGAAATTGCCGCAGCAATGAGGAGGCGAATCATCGAGCGGCCTCCAGTTGTTTCCATTCCTCGAATGCAACGAGACGGTCATCGAAGGGAGTGGTCGACTCGCCAATGATCTGAACAGTCTCGTGACCTTTGCCAGCGAGGAGAACAATGTCTCCATTCACGGCGCTTCGAAGAGCCATGGAAATCGCTGTCCGACGATCGGGTTCCACGATGATTGAACTTGCCCGTGGACTCGACACCCGCTGCACACCTTCCACAATCGAAGCGATGATCTGATCAGTTGATTCAGACCTTGAATTGTCTGCAGTAATGATGACCGAGTCAGCACGCTGGGCTGCGGTTTCTCCCATCATCGAGCGCTTGGACGGATCCCGGTCCCCGCCGCATCCAAAAACGACGATGACGCGACCCTCAACAATCTCGCCAGCAGCGCGAAGAAGTTGCTCGAGGCCATCTGGGGTATGTGCATAGTCAACGATGATTGCGAACGGCTGCCCTGCATCGACTCGTTCGAATCGGCCTTCAACGACGAGCGGAAGGGAAAGCCCTTCAGCAATTGTGGCATCGTCGACACCCAACATACGAGCGGCGTGGGCGGCACCGAGTGCATTGCTCACATTGAACAACCCACCCAGAGGCAGTGAGATTTGGTGCCCCATCCACCGAAAGGTCGAACCCTCAACTGAGAGTTGCAAATCTTCGACTTCGTCAAGCGAATAGCCATCGGTGGGAACCGTTGCGGCATCAGCAAGAAGACGACCATGGGGACTATCGAGATTCACAACCGCCGACTCGCAGCGTTCAGGATCAAAAAGACGAGCCTTCGTTTCGAAGTACTCCTCCATCGAACCGTGGTAATCGAGGTGATCCCGACTCAAGTTCGTGAACAAAGCAACGCGAAACTTCATCGCGTCGACACGGCGCTGGTCGATCGCGTGAGACGAAACTTCCATCGCGACGATCTCGACACCGTCATCACGCCATTCGGCCAAACGGCGTTGGAGATCCGGAGACTCAGGAGTCGTACGTGCACCCGAAAGAGTCCCGATTACCTCACTCTTTCGTCGAGCGGCCATGAAGATGTTGCGGAGCATCCACGTCGTAGTGGTTTTCCCATTAGTGCCAGTCACGCCAACGACGAGAAGGTCTTCGGCCGGATGTCCAAAACACGTTGCCGATACCGTTGCCATCGCTTCCCGAACGTTCGCAACAACAAGCTGAGGAACGTCGACATCAACGCGGTGGTCGACAAGCAACGCCACTGCTCCGGCGGCAACGGCGTCACCGGCATGGAGGTGTCCGTCATCAGAAACTCCGGGGACACAACAAAAGAGTGATCCCGCTCGAACCTGGCGGGAATCGAAATTCACGTCTGTGATTTCCAGATCATCGGATGAGGGTGAGCCACCGAGGCCCACCATTTCAACCTCACTCAATTCGGCAACGATCGTCGCCAGGCGCACACGTCACCTCACCGCTGCGGTTTTGCGCGCCGCCGTTGTCGTAGTCGTCGTCGACGCTCGTGGGGCGATGGTGGTCGGTGCCGCGAATGCGATCGCCTCAGGTGAGCCCGCAGTCAACGCGCGAACCCTGTCGCCTTCGGTAACGATTGCCTGGGTTGAGGAACTCGGCAGTCCAAGCACTGCAGAGACTGGGGCGCCCCCAAGTGCGATGTCTGTCGCAGCAGGAGCAATGCCGAGACGGTTGAGAGCAAATGAGCCGAGTTTCGAGAAGACCGGAGCAGCCGTTGCGCCACCGGTATATGCGCCACTCGGTTCATCGATCATGA
>JBIIGP010000182.1:0-4447 GCA_044236415.1 Acidimicrobiales bacterium
TTGCTGAATCCACTATTGCGAAGAATAACGCATTAGCGATGCTCGCCTTAGTCAGTTGTCTGCGAAATCCATTGTTGGATCGTTGGCTGGCTGATTCGTAAGGGGTTGCTTAAACCAACGGTGGCGTCGCGAGCATCGGTCAACCCTCAATCTGTTTGAGTGCAAGCCCGCTAGTGGATGCGTCAACGAAAAAAGGGGAGGGACCCGGAACTACCGGGCCCCTCCCCTCCATGCGAGTGTTGATTACGGCATCAAGACGCCATCGATGACGTGGATGACACCGTTGCTACCAACAATGTCGGTCTTCACGACGTTGACGGTGTTGCCCTTTGCGTCAGTGATCGTGACCTTGCCGTCCTTCACGTTGATCGTGAGTTCTTCGCCGTTCACGGTCTTGACCTTGCCGGCCTTGACGTCCTTGGCCAGAACCTCGCCTGCAACAACGTGGTAGGTGAGGATGGACTTGAGCTGCTCAGGGGTCAGCGAGGCAAGCGTTCCGGCGGGAAGCTTGGCAAACGCCTCATTGGTCGGAGCGAAGATGGTGAACGGGCCCTTGCCTGAGAGAGTCTCAACGAGTCCGGCAGTCTTTACAGCGCCAACAAGAGTCGAGAAATCGGCATTGCCGGATGCGATCTCAACGAGTGTCTCTGACTTCATGGCCTTGGTGGTTGACGAGTTCGACTTTGCAGTCGTGTCAGACGAGCTTGACTTTGAGTCGCTGCTGCAAGCAACTGCACCGAGGGTGAGTGATGCAGCAACGATCAGGCTGCCGACGATTTTGATGGGGCGTGATGACATGTGAGCTCCTAAGTAAGGGGGCGTGCATTTCGCACATTGGGTACATCTCACCTACTCCGAAGCTGTCGCGATATTCGGATGAGTGATCGCTTAGAAATCTTTATTTAAGCGAGAGATCCGGTTGCCATGGGGTTGCTTGTTGGAGCAACGCTTCCACTCACCGGTTCTCGAGTAAGCGCAAGTTCGGTCACCGATGGATCGATGGGGACCATTGACATCTCTGGATTTGAACCAAGCATTCCGAGGGAAATCATGGTTCCGTTATTTGCAGCCCAGAGTTGGTAGGTCTCATCCTCAGGAAGTGCCGGCAACGGATCGGTCATCAGAAAGCCATGACCTTGAGCATCGGCGACAACCTGCACCGTCATTGTTTGCCCAGGGTCAGTGAGAAACCCTGTTCGCGAACCAGGTTTGGAGGCAGCGTCGTTGGCCATTGCTGTCATCGCAGCAATGGTGCTGGGGACATTCTCGTCCTGACGAATGCCTGCGAAAATCGCACCGCCGATCACAAAAACTGCGAGCACTGCGGCTGCGGCTAGGAATGGTTTGTTGAGGCTGCGGTGTCTCTTCGAAGAGAAAATCGAGGTTGGTTCGGTTGAACCCGAAGGCTTTTGAGCAGATGAATCTGTAGCAACCGCACTTTGGATTGACTCCCAAAGTTGTGCGGGTGGAGCAGATTCAGCGGCATTGCCGAGTTTGTCTGCGACACGTTGCAGTTGTTCGACTTCATCGCGTGCTGAAGGGTCACTTGCGAGAAGTTTTTCAACCCGTCGGCGTTCAACGTCATCGACGGCACCGAGTGCGTAGGCGCCAAGCAGTTCACGAGTTTGATCTTCAGATGTCATGGCTTGGCCTCCAATTCTTCGTCATTCAGTAGCGAGGAGAGTTTCAAGAGTCCCGAACGGATGCGACTTTTGACCGTTCCTTCGGGAGCGCCGAGAACACTTGCAACCTCACGATAGGAATGACCGCCGTAGTACGCCAAAACAATGGCGGATCGTTCCCCTTCAGGAAGCTGGGAAAGTGCGTTACGAACTTCGTTCGATGTCAGTGATCTGAGTACATCGTCTTCGATGTCGAGGGGCACAGGCCGATCGCGAAATTCGGATCGAGATTCGCGTTGGCGCCGAGCTTCCTCAGATCGAACTCTTTCGATTGAACGACTGTGCGCTTCACGGAGAAGAAACGAACGCAACGAGCCGCGTTCTGGATCAAATCGTTGAGGTTCATTCCACAACCGCAAGAAGATCTCTTGGGTGACGTCTTGGGCCAGGCCATCGTCTTTGAGAACTTGTCGGCTCAATCCATAGACCGCGTTCCCAAGTCGGTCGTAAATCCTCGCAAGCGCTGTCTGGTCGCGCTGCACTACTCCGCCGAGGTCACCGGCATCGGATGCCGGGATTGTCTTGGAAATCGAGGCTGACGCCGGGGAAGAGAGGTCCATAGTTTCGAATGCAAACGGTGCCACAGATCCCGGAAAAGGAGGCATCGGGACGCGGGAAGGCGGCGGGCTCGCCGTTTGGGAGCGCTGGGGGGCCTCGGTCAACGTCACGAGAGGTATCCGAAGCCACGGGGCCTAGTGGATGAGGCAGCCGCAGCCGATTTCGAAAATCGAACGGAATCGGTGGCTTCCGTGTCGGAAAGGGTCGCTTTGCTTTTGCGGGGATCAGAAGAGGGCCTACATTGCGCACATGACTTTGACCGACTCAGGGACCTCACTCGTCGATGGCATGGCAGAACTCGTGCTCGCTGAAGCAGCAGCATGCGAGGCAAATCGCACTATGACCCCGGCGCTGGTCGATGCGATGTGGGAATGCGGCCTCATGTCCTACCTGAACCCAGCCGAAGCTGGGGGTTCGGAACCCTCTTTCGCCGACATGATCGACACTTGGCAGGCAATGGCCGAACTCGATGGTTCATTCGGCTGGATCGGAATCGCCAATCTTCCGTCCGCCGCTGCCGTTGCTGCCTACCTTCCTGATTCAGGTTTCGCCGAAACATTCGGCAGCGCAGAGCGCGTCACCATGGGCGGTCAGTTCGCGCCGAACGGTCAAGGCCAAAAGGTTGAAGGCGGTTACAAGATCAGCGGCTCATGGAACTTCGGTTCCGGAACGGGACACTCTGAGTTTGTTTGCGCTGGGTTCCTTCCTATCGATGATGGCAACTTCATGTTTGATGCCAACGGAGAGATCCTCCTTCTCGCGGCGGTGGTTCATCGTGACGACATCAACTTCACCGATGGTTGGCATGTTCAAGGCCTGAAGGGCACAGGATCGTACGACTACAACGTCACCGATCTGTTTGTCCCTGACCATCGCGTTTTTGAACTCTTCGAACGCACGCCGCATCGTGGAAGTTCACCGACATTCAAGATGGGTCTCATGGCCATTACTGCAGCGGGCCACGCAGCG
This sequence comes from Acidimicrobiales bacterium, assembly GCA_044236415.1. Lineage (GTDB taxonomy): Bacteria > Actinomycetota > Acidimicrobiia > Acidimicrobiales > Acidimicrobilacustridaceae > Acidimicrobilacustris. Next base: position 3,210 of record JBIIGP010000182.1, read on the forward strand.
TGGGCGCTCGGTGTTGCAAAGAGCATGATCGACGATGTCGCTGAGCTCGCCAAGGTGAAGGCCCGCATGGGCGACATGGAAACACTCGTGCACAAGACCACCTTCCAGCGTGGTTACGCGCATCATCTCGGCATGTGGCGCGCCGCCCGACAGCTTGTTGTCGACACCTATTCCGAAGCTGAGCGAATTGTCGCTGAGGGCGGAGAACTCACCGTCGACATGCGCGCCGATATGCGTATTGCTGCGACCTATGCAACCGAAGCAAGCCGCGAGGTTGCTCAGTGGGCGCATCTTGCTGCGGGCACCACCGCGATTCGCGAAGGAAGCCGTCTCGAGCGGGCATTCCGCGACATCTACACCGGGACACAGCACGCGTTCATCAGCGAGAAGACCTACATCGATTCCGCACAGGTGAAGCTGGGTCTCGCAGAGACCAACCGCGGTCTTTGAAGTGATTCGCCCGCTCGTCGTCGTGGTCGGCGCGGGGATGGCCGGGCTTACGGCGGCGCATCGGCTTCAAGAACAGTGCGATGTGATTGTTCTCGATAAAGGACGTGGTGTTGGCGGTCGACTCGCCACACGGCGCATTGGTGATGCGACGATCGATCACGGCGCTCAGTTCATTACGACCCACACAGCCGAGTTCGCCGAAATGGTGGAAGGTCTGGTTAGCGAGAGCGTCGTCGCTCCGTGGTTCCGCGGCCGCGTCGGTCCGGGAGGTGTGAACGATTCCGACGGACATACCCGGTTCCGTGGCTCGGTATCGATGAATGCAATTGCCAAGAATCTCGCCGTCGGCCTTGATGTGCGCACTGCATCACAGGTTGCCGCGATCAGTCACGATGGTGAGTCGTGGAAGGTCGCGCTTGTTGATGGATCAGAACTCATTGCCGATGCAGTGATTGCTTCCTCTCCCGTTCCGCAGACGATTGCGTTGTTGGAAAATGGCGAGGTCGCGCTCGCTGCAAAGGACGAAGTCGCGCTTGATGCGATCGAATACGACCCATGTCTCGCTTTCATGGCGGTGCTTGACGGGCCTTCAGGGCTTGCGGAACCAGGAGCGGTCGATCCCGTCGACGGTCCAATCGATTGGATGGCCGACAATTTCCTCAAGGGCATTTCCGCAGTGCCTGCGGTGACGATTCACGCAACACCAGAGTTCAGTCGCGCACAATGGGATGCACCGGACGAAGCGATCACCGAAGCATTGCTTGATGCGGCGCAACTTGAGTCGTCGG
>JBIIGP010000183.1:0-4434 GCA_044236415.1 Acidimicrobiales bacterium
TTGCCCCAGTTCTGACACAATGGCGCCTCTTGACGCAGAAGGAACTCGTCAGCACCCAGGGGGAGTAGGACATGGCAGAGCAGAACGAAGGCATCGAGGTTTCTGTTGAAGAACTTCGCGCCAAGTACGCGGAAGAACAGCTCAAGCGTCTCCGCACCGATGGCCTGAAGCAGTTTTCCGGCCTGAAGGAACAGTTCGAAGAACTCGACCAAGATCCCTACGCCGATCCCAACTTCACTCGTGATGCGATCGTTGAAGAAACTGAAGTTGTCATTGTTGGCGGCGGTTTCGCCGGCATGCTCACGGGCGTCGACTTGCAGAACCAAGGAATCACCAATTTCCGCATCGTGGAAAAGGGCGGCGACTTCGGCGGCACCTGGTACTGGAACCGCTACCCCGGCTGCATGTGCGATGTCGAGTCCTACACCTACCTTCCTCTTCTCGAAGAGACCGGCTACATGCCCACCGAGCGTTACGCGAGTGCGCCGGAAATTTTCGAGTACTGCCAACTGCTTGGTCGCACCTTCAACCTCTACGACCACGCGCTCTTTCAAACGATCATCAACGGAGCGGTGTGGGATGACAGCGCGAACCGCTGGAACATCACCACATCGCGCGGCGACAAGATCTCGTCGAAGTACATCGTCATCGCTGGCGGCATTCTGCATAAGCCAAAAGTTCCCGGCATCCCCGGAATTGAGAACTTCAAGGGACGCATGTTCCACACCAGCCGCTGGGATTACGACTACACCGGCGGCGGCCCGCGCGAATTCATGGACAAGCTTGGCGACAAGCGCGTCGGCATTATCGGTACTGGCGCAACCGCAATTCAGGCGGTTCCGAAGTTGGCTGAAGCTGCCGGAGAGTTGTTCGTGTTCCAGCGCACACCGAGTGCCGTTGGGGTTCGTAACAACGGCAAGACCGATGAAGCGTGGTTCAAGAGCTTGCAGCCAGGTTGGCAGCAAGAACGCATCGTCAACTTCACCAAAGCCGTCACGGGCGAGATGCCCGAGGTCGATCTGGTGAACGACGGATGGACCGACGTCATGTGGCGCAACACGCAGGCCACTGTCGAATCACCAGAACATCTCGCTGAGATGGAACTAAGCGATTTCAAGACGATGGAAAAGCTTCGTCGTCGCGTCGACACCATTATTGAAGACCCTGAAACCGCCGCGAAGCTCAAGGCGTATTACGGCAAAAACTGTAAGCGCGTGTGCTTCCACGACGACTATCTGCCTTCATTCAACAAGCCCAACGTGAATCTTGTCGACACCGATGGCAAGGGCATTGAACGCGTGACCGAAACCGGTGTGGTTGTCGGTGGCGTTGAATACCCTGTCGACTGTCTTGTGTTTGCTTCAGGTTTCGAAGTCAATACCGATCTCGACGCACGCGTTGGTTTCGACCCCATTGGTCGTGGGGGCGTGTCGCTCAATCAGTCGTGGTCAACTGGTGCGCACACTCTTCACGGTGTGCTGTCGGGTGGCTTCCCGAACATGATGGTGATCAGCCTCGTGCAGGCTGGTTTTGGCACCAACTTCGTTCACTTCCTTGGTCGTTCGGCTCGTCACGTTGCCGAACTCATCAAGGCGTGTAACGACCAAGGCATCGCCACGATTGAAGCCACGCCTGAAGCGGAAGAGGGCTGGCTCATGGTGCTCTACAGCGTTATCGGCAATGGTGCCGAATACGTTGCGACGTGTACGCCGGGTTACTACAACAATGAAATGTCGGTACCTGACGAAAAGGCCGCCAAGGGCCTTGTTTTCGCCGGCAGTCTTCTCGACTACCACGCTCATCTCGATGAGTTCCGCGCTGCGGGCGACTTCCCGGGCGCATTGGTAACGAAGGGCTAGTGCAGTGCCGTGTGCTCGACCAGCGCTTTGGCTGGTTGAGCACACGGGCACTTTCCCTTTTCTTCGAGTGGTTACTTGTAGGCGATGAGAACGGGTTCGCCACTTGAGAAGTCGAGTGTTCCGACGTACAGACGACGTTCTCCAGTCGAGGTGTTGACCTGACCAGGCATCCAGCCGTGGTACGCCATGCCCGCCTTGGTGCCCTGGATAATGAATGTTTGGCCACCGGTACCAACAGCGTCAGGTGTGCTCGTGAACAGCGCAGATGATGAAGGCTTCGTGCACGGACCAGTAATTGACGCGCACTTCGCGTAACCAACTCCGTAGTTGGCGGTATTCCAATCGTTGCCGGAATAGAACAACCAAAGTTGCGAGCCGACCTGAATCATTTCTGGACCTTCAACCACATCTGCTTCCCACGCTTGGTCATTTGTGATGAGCGCAGTCGGAGTTCCGGTCACGCTGAGAAGATCAGAACTGAGCGGCTGCGAAAAGATCGTGGTGGGGAGGCTGCAGCAGTTGCCATCTGATTTATAGATCAAATACGGCGAACCATTGACCTTGATCATCGATGCGTCGATCGCGCCACCAAGTTCAATGGGGCAGACGAAAGGCGCACTCGAATTGTCGACAAATGGACCGGCCGGATTTGTTGACGTCGCAGCACTAATGCACTGGATGCCTGGGTAGCCATAGATGGTGTTATAGAACATGACGTAGGTCCCGTCGCCGCGGTCGTAGACCGAAGGTGCCCAGACAAGACCGGGCTTCGACCAAGAAGGCAGAGTCGGAAGTGCATCGCCGAGGAACTGACCCATCTGTGTCGTGGTGTTCAGTTCTCCAACTGGGATGTTGGCGTTGGCGATGTTGGTTGCGTAGGCGTATGCGGTCGTTCCTTCGATGAGAATAAATGGATCAGCAAAGTTTCCATCCATCACGGGGATGCCTGTTTGGAATGACGCTGTAGCTGGATACTGCTGCCCGACGGCTGGAGCGTTGTTTGGATTGATTGGCTTACGGCCTGCAACAGGGTTCGTGGAAGCGGGTGCTCCGGCGGTGGGGTTGGCGGTGGTCGGGGGGCTTGATGAGCCACTTTTTCCGCCGCATGCGGCAATGGAAACGGTGGCGAGCACGATTGCAACGACAGCAGTCGCGAGCAGCCCTGAACGGCGGGTTCCCTGTAGTGAATTCATACGTTATTTGTAGCAGCCGACAGTGCGTGTAGGCGTCGCATCATGAACCACATTGACCGAGCTGCCCTTTGCATTGGTAACGAAGGGCTAACTCACTTCGTCGGACTCGGACCCGAGTTCCGGATCATCACGCAACGATTCCTTCCACGTGCGGAATCGACTGTGAATGATTCCGTCGGGTCCGAGACCTTCGCCGTTGCCCTCGGCATCTAACTCAAAGGTCCAGATGCGTTCGAGGTCCGTGCTGTCAACGGCTCCGTAGCGCGCACGCGCGCGCACGGCTGGGCCTGCACGCCAAAGCAAGTACCGACCGATACCGCGCAGGTATCCAGGGTCAACTTGGAGATCATCGCCCAGCGTCCTGATCTCGTTCGGCGCTTCAATCCACTGTGACGCAATGATTCGCGATTCCCGTTGCGGTAGCGGCGGGAGTTCATGGGTGTGCACCGTGTGATCGATGAGTGGTCGATCTTCTGCGGGCGTGGTCATGTCGATGATTCCGTCGTTGTGTCATCAACAATTCGTGCAAGAAGTTGATCTCGTATCGAGACGCCGGGCTCACGCGCCTTCTCGCCGGTGATTCGCCAGCCGTGGCGACTTGAATAGAGAAGAGGAGGAGCTTTGAGGCGACCTTCACCAGAAGCTGTGATTCGACCGAACACGAGCTCATGATCAATCAAGCTGATGTGATCAAAGACTTCGCAAGTGAACCAAGCAATGCAGTTGGGGACGACGGGGTGACCATCAATCTCCTCAAGGAACTCTGGTGCGGAGTAGCGCATCTTGTGTCCCGGATAACTGAAGTACTGCCCCTCGGCGATTTGGTCGGCGGCAAGGAGTGAAACAGTGAATGCGCCGCTTTCTTGAAGAACCGGCCACGTGTCATGTTTTTTTGAAAGAGACGCCATCACTACTGGTTCTTCAAATGAAACCTGAGTGACCCAGTGCGAGGTGTAGGCCCGAGTCACGCCGTCATGTGACGCGGCGACAACTTGCACGCCTTTGATCATCTGTCCGAGACATCGTTTGATTGTGGGATCGATCACCGGCTCAGTGTGCCATCGCTTTGGTGCCTCCCTTTGGTCATACAACCCAACTACGTGTGTTTGTTGATCCAGACTTGTTGCAATACGACGAGGTGTTGGCCGCTGCGGGAACATGGAACGACAACTTCGGCGCGGCGCCAGCTGACATCGTTCGCGTTGCTGGCGGTGTCGTCACCGACCTGAAGCGGGCCTGATCAACAGAAGTTAGTGAGGAACCATCGCAAGCAGGGCCGAGCGCATGCGCGGGAGTCTTCGTCCGGCTTCCAACTCTCGGCCTGCTACTTCGATAGTCGCACTAACCAAGAGTGCCGCGGTTTCGAAGGGCGTGTTGACCTT
>JBIIGP010000184.1:0-4418 GCA_044236415.1 Acidimicrobiales bacterium
CGCCGTCATTGGAACCCATGGCGGTCCCGGCGTAATCGGCATGTGCTACCTGCGTCCGTGATTCAACGCTGCTCTGACACCGCGTGAACGCGGACGACACTGGGCCACCACCCGCACAACAAACTGGCCGCGCACTCGCGGGACGCGTTCTCGCACAGCGATATCAATTGCAGTCCCAATTAGCCATCGGCGGAATGGCAGAGGTGTGGGAAGCGAACGACCTCGTGCTCGGTCGCGCTGTTGCGGTGAAGATTCTTCACCCACAGTTCGCGAATGATCCTGTGGTGCGGCAACGTTTTCATATCGAAGCAGTCGCAGCTGCAAGGCTCGTTGACCCATCAATTGTTGCGATTTATGACACTGTCGACCTCGACGGATGCGACGCGATTGTCATGGAACTTGTTCGGGGTCGAACATTGCGCGACTTTCTCGACGAGCGCGGTGCACTTGATCCGATCGAGGTCGTACACATCGGCGCGGAAGTTGCCGGGGCACTCGCCATCGCTCATAAAGCTGGTGTCATTCATCGCGACATCAAGCCCGCGAACATTCTCCTTTCCGATGATGGCCGCGTTCTAGTGACCGATTTCGGCATTGCCAAAGTTCTCGATGAACCCGATCTCACACGCACCGCTCAGGTTCTCGGAACCGTGAAGTACCTCGCTCCCGAACAGGTTGAGGGTGGTCCGGTCGATGGGCGAACCGACCTCTATGCGCTCGGTGCCGTTCTCTACGAAGCGGTCTGTGGCGAAGCACCATTTCGCGCCGAAACTCCGGCAGCACTTGCGCTTGCTCGCATGCATCGAGATCCAACGAGACCATCACTCGTCCTCACGGAAATTCCTGCAGACCTAGAAACGGCAGTGATGCGCGCAATGTCTCGCGCTCCTGGTGATCGCTTCGCTTCTGCAAATGACATGCGAGCGGCTCTGCTCTCAACGCGGCTTGAGGTGTTAGCTGATCCTGAAACGGATTCTGCAGCCGCCGAGGTTCCCGCTCGACCTCCTCGAGCCAAGCGAGGACGGTCTGGAGTTTTCGTCACACTCGTTGTTGTCGGGGTGCTCTTACTCATTGCGTTGCTCGTCGCAAACACCGATGCCGGCCGGACCTTCCTCTCCAATCAACCAACAACGACGACCACAACGCCGCGACAACTCGCGATCTCGACCGCTCATTCGTTTGACCCCTCCGACAGAACCAGTTTCGAAAACGAGTCCGCCGCGATGAACGCCGTCGATGCGGACTCGCTTACGTCTTGGTCAACCGAGACCTACACCTCCCGCACGTTTGGAAACCTCAAAACCGGCGTCGGTCTTGTGATTGACCTCGCTGCCGAAGGCGCCGTCGGCTCCATTGCGATCGACTCACCATCGAGTGGATGGTCGGTTGAGGCCTATGTTGCGACTGGCGCACCAACCACGCTGCTCGGTTGGGGCCCGGTCGTTACATCAGCAACAGACATCAGAGGTTCGGTCACTCTCGACCTCCATAAGGCGCAGGGCAACGCGATTCTGCTGTGGATCACTCAACTCAAAGACACGCCGCCGTGGCAGGTCACCATCACCGACGTGATTGTCACCTCCTAACCCCGGTGCTTCATGGGTAGGATCGCATCTATGGACACGGGCTCGGACGCGTCAACCACTGGCAGCACCGAATCAACCGCGTCAACGCCACCGCGTTCGATTCCTTCGGTTGGAGCGGCATCTTCGTTGATTGGCGGCGACTGGCCAGCTCAGGCCGCCGACGCCATCGTCAACGCAGTCGAGACCGTGCGCGACCGCACGACCACCCCGATCATGAAGATCGCCCGGGGTTTGGTCTTCGGTGTCTTCGCCGGAACCATCATCATCGTCATTGCCGTTCTGGCAATCATCGGCGCCGTTCGTCTTCTCGACGAAGCTCTGCCGTCCGGCGTCTGGTTGCCCTATCTCATTCTCGGGGTGCTGTTTACCGTGGTCGGAGCCCTTTTGTTCCGCCGTCGAAACGCACCCGCCCCGGCACCTGCCGTCGGCAAGACCTCAAAGCGCTGAGCGGTTTCACCGCTCACCTCATCCCCCATCACCTGACATGATCCGCGTTGATCATTGAATTCTGGAGTTCCTCGTGCCTGAGATTCGTAACGTCATCATCATCGGTTCCGGTCCCGCCGGCTTGACCAGCGCCATCTATACCTCTCGTGCCAACTTGGCCCCGCTACTCATCGAGGGCGAACCGTCCTCGACCAGCGATCAGCCCGGCGGTCAGCTCATGCTCACCACCGAGGTCGAGAACTTTCCTGGTTGGCCCGACGGCATCATGGGTCCCGAGCTCATGATGAAGTTCCGGGAACAGGCACTGCGCTTCGGTACCGAAATCGTGACCCGCAAAGTGAGCAAGGTCGACCTTTCCGCTCGTCCCTTCAAGGTCTGGATCGGCGACACCGACGCCGCCGAACCGACGCACCTCGCGCAGTCCATCATCGTTTCGACCGGTGCACGTTCACTCATGCTTGGACTTGAAGAGGAAACTCGTCTTCTCGGTCATGGCCTCTCGACCTGTGCCACCTGCGATGGATTCTTCTTCCGTGATCACGACATCGCCGTTGTCGGCGGTGGCGATTCGGCCATAGAAGAAGCGCTTTTCCTTACGAAATTTGCCAAGACAGTCACGCTTGTTCACCGACGAGACGAACTGCGCGCCTCAAAGATCATGCAAGACCGTTTGTTCGCCAACGAGAAGATCCGTTTCGCGTGGAACTCCACCGTGACCGCTATTCAAGGCGACCAAACCGTCGAGGGCGTCACGCTTACCGACACCATTACCGGTGAGGAACGTCCACTTCCCGTGACTGGCGTCTTCGTGGCCATCGGCCATCGGCCAAATACCGATCTGTTCGCCGGTCAACTCACCACCGATGAAAACGGTTACCTCGTGACCCATAACGGTTCGCTCACCAACATTGAAGGTGTGTTTGCTTGCGGCGACGTGCAGGATCACGTCTATCGCCAGGCCATTACCGCAGCTGGATCCGGCTGCATGGCAGCAATCGACTGTGAACGCTGGCTCGAGGCCAACGTTCACTAATCCCTGTCTGGGCACCGATCGCGCGGATCGGGAATCAAACCGACCCGCGGTAGCGTTGTCATCATCACCGCAACTCTTTCGGGAGATGCACAACGATCTGATGTGCTCAGTTAGCGAACACTCGTATCGAACATCTGTTCGATCAAAACAGATCTCATCCAATTGGCTAGCGCTCGCTGGCCACGACGTGAACGAGGAACCATGTCCGAAAACATCGCCACCTATACCGATGCCACATTCGATGAGCAGATTGGCTCATCGGCCGTCCCCGTCGTCGTTGACTTCTGGGCCGAATGGTGTGGTCCGTGCAAGATGGTCGCTCCCATCCTTGAAGAAATCGCTGAAGAGCAGGCCGGCAGCCTGGCCATCGCCAAGCTCAACGTGGACGACAACCCCGATGTTGCTCGTCGCTTCGGTGTCATGAGCATCCCCACCATGATCGTGTTCAAGGACGGTCAAGAGGCCGCTCGCATCGTGGGTGCCAAGGGGAAGTCGCAGCTTCTCGACGATTTCAAGCCGTTCATCTAGGACGCTGCACTCGTCGACAACTGTCGACACTCAGGTTCAAGAACGACGAAGGCCCCGGTTTCGACCGGGGCCTTCTGCATTTTCAGATTCGAGAGGGCAATCAGCACCAAACATGCCGTTTGGGGTTGACCACAACCTCATCCACAGGCTGTGCAGAACCCTTCACCAAAGGTTTTGGTGGAGGTTTGTCAGTCCATCGGCTCTTTGCCGTCGACAATAACTCGGTACACGCGCTCAAGATCCTCGAGGGTTGAGAAGTCGATGACGATACGTCCCTTGCGCTGACCCATCGAGACAGCAACCCGAGTATCGAGGTGATCGGAAAGCATTTCCTCGAGCTCAAGGAGGGGGGCGGGTCGAACGAGCGTCGGTGGCTTTGTGCCGGTAGGGGTCGTACCTCCGGCTTCGGGCTCGGGCGTGCCCCCGTGTTCACGGACCCGGTCCTCGACCTCGCGAACCGTGAGCTTCTCGGAAACGATGGCCTTGGCCAACTTCTCTTGGAAGGCCCGATCTGGGGTTCCGAGCAACGCACGGGCATGGCCGGCCGACAACTGTCCTTCACCCAACAGGCGCTGAATGCTGGTTGGCAGCTGAAGGAGACGCATGGTGTTGGCAACCGCTGAACGGCTCTTGCCAACACGGGTCGCCACCTGATCCTGGGTGAGCTTGAACTCTTCAATGAGTTGCTGATAGGCCGCCGCTTCCTCGAGGGCGCCCAGATCCTCTCGATGGAGGTTCTCGACCAGGGCCTGTTCAAGCGATCCTTCGTCCTCGGCGGTACGGACGATGGCGGGAATGGTCTGAAGACCAGCGCGCTTGGCTGC
>JBIIGP010000185.1:0-4410 GCA_044236415.1 Acidimicrobiales bacterium
GCGAGTGCTCCTGGCGCTTCGTAGGTTTCACGACTCTTGATGCCGACTCGACGATTTTCAACCATGTCGAGACGACCCCAGCCGTAGCCACCGACAATTTCGTTCATTTCAACAATGAGCGATGCCAATGACTTGGTAACACCATCGATCGAAACCGGGATGCCCTGTTCGAATCCGATGACAACCTCGCGAGACTCTGAGGCCTTCACCGTGGTCATCGACCACACCCCTTCGGGCGGGCGTGACCATGGGTCTTCCATTTCGCCACATTCGATGGCCCGGCCGTACAGGTTGTCGTCGATTGAGTAGAGCTTCTCTTTGGTCGCCAGTACCGGGATGTCGTGCTTTTCGGCGTAATCGATAGACATTTCGCGCGTCATGCCCCAGTTGCGCACGGGAGCGAGGATTTCAAGGTCCGGAGCGAGAGCCCGTGTAGCGACTTCAAAGCGAACCTGATCGTTTCCCTTGCCGGTGCAGCCATGAGCGACAGAGTCGGCGCCGTGCAAACGGGCCGCTTCTACGAGATGCTTCACAATGACTGGCCGCGAGAGTGCCGAGACGAGTGGGTACTTGCCCTCGTACAACGCGTTGGCCTTGAGCGAAGGCGCAAGAAACTCGTCGGCGAATTGCTCGCGACAATCAACGACGATCGCTTCGACTGCTCCGGCAGCAAACGCCTTCGCCTGAAGTCCTTCCCAGTCGCCTTCTTGTCCAAGGTTGCACGCGACGGTGATTACCTCGACTCCGTAGTTCTCGATCATCCAGCGAACTGCGACTGAGGTGTCGAGACCGCCGCTGTATGCCAGTACCACTCGTTGTGCCATTGCTCTTCCTTCGTTGATTCGAATGTTTTGAGGTGCTGGACTCAGAGTCCAGCGAGATCAGAAAGTTGTGCAGCGATTGTTGCGCCGCCAATATCAGAGGCAACGACAATCAAGATTGTGTCGTCACCTGCGACGGTTCCGAGGATGCCTGCGAGTCCCGAACGATCGAGCGCTGACGCCACCACATGTGCCGAACCCGGAGGAGTTCGAATCACTACGAGGTTGTCCGAGGTTGCTACCTCGACCACCCAATCGCCGAACACGCGACGCAGATGATCTTCCGGAGCACGCTGTTCTTTGGGAAGGGCAGGAATGGCGTAGGCAGATTCGCCACCTGGCATCCGAACTTTGATTGCGCCGAGGTCTTCGAGGTCGCGAGAAACAGTTGCCTGGGTTGCGATCACGCCTTCGGCAGCAAGTTGGTCGACCAACGCCTGCTGATTCGCGATCACTTGAGACTCGATAAGCCGAGCTACAAGGTGCTGTCGCTGTGTCTTGCCCAACTTCGATGGTTCCTTAATGTCTGTCATCGTTGCTCCATGAGCCAAACGAGTGCACCGCGGGCCGCGTGCATCCGATTCTCGGCCTGAGGCCACACCCGGCTACGCGAACCTTCGAGCACTGAATCGGAGACTTCTTCTCCCCTATGGGCAGGGAGACAGTGCATGAAGATCGCATCGGGTGCAGCAGCGTCCATGAGTTCATCAGTGACGGTGAAGCCCGCGAATAACTCACGCCGCTTTGCTGACTCATCTTCTTGACCCATTGATGTCCAGACGTCGGTATAGATCACACTGGCGCCATTGGCTGCTTCGAAAGGATCGTTGGTCGCCATGAAGTCAGCGCCAGTCGCAACAATGCGAGCAACGTCGGCGTCGGAAAATCCAAAACCAACCGGTGTTGCGACACGCACCGACATTCCGAGCATCCCCGCACCGAGAGCAAGACTTCGAGCAACGTTGTTTCCGTCGCCGACGTAGGCCACGGCGCAACCCGCAAGCGCACCGACGCCACCAAACTCGTCGGCCATCGTCAGAAGGTCGGCAAGTGCCTGGAGTGGATGCGCTTCGTCGGAAAGCATGTTGACGACCGGAACCGAACTCACCGCAGTCATTCGTTCGAGTTTGGAATGCTCAAAGACACGAGCTCCGATTGCTGCGTGATAGCAGCACAAGGTTCTTGTGACGTCTTCGACGGTCTCGCGTGTGTCGAGTCCGACCTCGTCGGGCCGAATGGTGAGCGGGTGGCCGCCCAATTGCACGACTGCCATCTCCATGGAGTTGCGTGTACGCGCCGATGGCTTCTCGAAGAGCAGGGCCATCCCGAGCCCATCGAGACTGCGCGGCACTGTTGCTGCACGACCAAGGTCGAGGATGTCGCCTAATTCGGTTGTGGAGAGGTCATCGACCTCGAGGAGATGTCTCATAGCTATGCCTTAGAGATGTGATCGGCGAGAACTGCCGAAAGAAGATCGACCGCTTGTGCGATCTCGGTTTCAGAAACGATGAGCGGAGGTGCGAATCGCAGCGCTGTCGGTGACACCGCATTGACAATGAGTCCCCCACGAAGAAGATCAGCGGCAACTGCTTTCGCATCGAGGCCAACGGCGAGTTCGGCAGCAAGCAGAAGTCCAAGGCCACGAACTTGAACGACACCTTCGACAGTCTCAAGCAGATGTCGGAACTCGGCCCCGGCACGTTCGGCCAGTTGTGGAGCGTTCACCCGCTCGAGAATTTCGAGCGTTGCCCGCGCGGCCGATGCAGCGAGGGGCTGGCCACCGTATGTCGTGCCGTGATCCCCCGGCTGGAAAACCGCGGCGACCTCGCGTTTGGCCCAACAAGCGCCAATGGGCATGCCGTTTCCAAGCGCTTTGGCCATCGTGACGACGTCGGGCTCAACGCCGAAGTGCTGAAAGCCGAACCATTCGCCGGTACGACCGAGACCGGTCTGAATTTCGTCGACAATCATCAGTAGGCCACGCTCGTCGCACAGACGACGTACACCTTCGAAGTACTCGGCCGTTGCCGGATGAACTCCACCTTCACCCTGAATGGGTTCGAGCAGCACTGCAGCAACGCTTGGATCGATTGCTGCTTCAAGTGCAGCGAGATCGTTCCAGGCCACATGCCGGAAACCATCAGGGAGAGGCTGGAATCCTTCCCACTTTGCTGGCTGACCGGTTGCATGAAGTGCTCCAAGCGTTCGGCCGTGGAATGAGCCGTAGGCACTCACGACGCCGTAGCGACCGTGACCGCCCCACTTGCGAGCGAGTTTGATCGCACATTCGATCGCTTCGGCCCCGGAGTTGGTGAAGAAGATCTGCCCTCCCCCACCAAGCAAACGGTCGAGCGTGATGGCGACATCGGTACCTGGAACAGTCCCGTACAAATTCGATACGTGCACCAATGTGCGCGCCTGTTCGGCAATTGCGTCAGCAATTTCAGGATTGGCGTGACCGAGGCCAACGACTGCGATACCAGCGAGGAAGTCGAGGTACTCGTTTCCCTCTTCGTCCCAGAGTTTGCAACCTTCACCGCGGACGATTCGCACTGCCGGTGCGCCATAGGTCGGCATGAACGGGCAGTGGTCAAGCCCCGCGGGTGCATGCATCGCTTCTGAATGCGCGCTCATGAATTCACCTCTGAAGTGATCATCGTTCCGACACCAGCTTTGGTGAACAATTCAAGAAGAACGACATGGGGAACTCTGCCGTCGAGCATGTGTGCAGCAGGAACACCTGCAGTGATGGCTTCGAGACATGCATCCACTTTGGGAATCATTCCGCCAGAAAGGACGCCATCGGCGATGAGTTTCGCGATTTCGCTCGGCGTTGTTTCGGCAATAAGGCTCGTCGGGTCGGAGACATCGCGCAGTAGGCCAGCGATATCAGTGAGATAGATCACCTTGGTCGCACCCAGCGCACCAGCGAGCGCACCAGCAACGGTGTCGGCATTGATGTTGTAGGACTGCCCACTGAGATCGGCACCGATTGTCGAAACAACGGGAATGAGATTCTGCGCCAAGAGTGATTCGACGATTGCCGGATTCACGTTGGCAACATCACCAACGAAACCGAGGTCGGGATCACGCCGATTTGCTTCGATGAGCCCACCGTCTTCTCCAGAAAGCCCCACAGCGAGGGGACCATGCGTGTTAATCGACGCAACGATGTCCCGGTTGACTTTGCCAACCAGCACCATTCGAGCAACGTCGAGAGTTTCGGCATCGGTAACCCGCAGACCATCTTTGAATTCAGACGCGATGCCGAGCCGCTCGAGGAGGTCGCCGATCTGAGGGCCGCCACCATGCACGACAACTACCCGGATGCCCACCGAATGCAACAAGACAATGTCGGCCGCGAACGATTCAGCGAGTGATGGATCGGTCATTGCGTTGCCGCCGTACTTCACGACAATGGTCTTGCCCCAAAACTCTCGAATGAACGGGAGCGCCTCGATAAGAACTTCTGCGGTGGCCATTGCTGGACCGGCATGCGAGGACGGAGCAGCTGCTCCTGGCTTTGCGTTTGATGCGCTCATGAGGTGCCCATGTTCTCGTCGATGTACGCGTGCGAAAGGTCGTTGGT
>JBIIGP010000199.1:0-4166 GCA_044236415.1 Acidimicrobiales bacterium
TTTTGGTCGTCGGCACCTTGTTGCACGACATTGGCAAAGGTCGGCCTGGTGACCATACCGATGTCGGTGTCGAACTCATTGCCGAGATTGCTCCACGGATGGGTTTCGACGCTGCCGACACGCTCATCCTCCAGCAAATGTGCCGTCACCATTTGTTGCTTGCTGACACGGCAACGCGTCGAGACCTTTCCGATGACGGGACGATTTCATTCGTCGCCGATTCAGTTGGCTCACTGACCTGCCTCCGATTGCTTGACGCGCTGACCGAGGCGGATTCGTTGGCAACTGGAACAGCGGCATGGGGCTCGTGGAAAGAGGAACTCGTCGGCGTTCTGGTTGATCGTGTTGCGCACGTCCTGTCGGGCGGCTCAGTTGCCGATGCAACTGATACCGGTTTCCCGACCCCTCATCAGCGTGACCTGCTCGCCCAACGTCGTCGCATCATCGAAGCTGTCGATGATCAGATCGTGGTGATCAGCCCCGACCGTCCTGGCCTGTTCTCTCGAGTCGCAGGTGTTTTGTCGCTCAATGGCCTCACCGTTCTTGAAGCGGCGGCTCATTCGGCCGACAACCAAATGGCGCTCGAACAATTCCGGGTACAAAGCAATTTCGATTCGGAGATTCCGTGGGATCGGGTGATTCGCGATCTTGAAAAGGCGCTCGATGGTCGCCTTGCGCTCGCTGCTCGTCTGGAAGAACGATCAAAGACCTATCGACGTCCTCGTCGTCTCCCTGGCCTTGTCACCCATCCCGAAGTCATTGTCGACAATGGCTTGTCGCACGAGGCCACAGTTCTTGAGGTGCGCGCCCCTGATGGTGTTGGCGTGTTGTGGCGCATTACCCGTGCACTTCACGAACTAGACCTCGACATCACCTCGGCCAAGATTCAGACCATCGGCACCGACGCGGTCGACTCGTTCTACGTACGTGATTCTGAGGGTCGAAAGATCACTGATCACGATTACTTGGGTGAGATTCGTCGTTCGTTGCTGTATTCGTTGGAACGGGCTTCCAGCAACTGAACGGGGCCGATAGCGTTCGGCCATGGCTGATCCCGTAACCCCGCAGGACCTTGTTCGCTGGAGTGAAGCACTCGCCGGCATTGCCCGCACTGGCTTGGGGTTCACACAGAGCCTGTACGAACAAGAACGTTTCGAGGAAGTTCTCGCCGTTGCTGCCGATATGCGCGTTGCAGCAGGGAGTTCGTATGACCCCGACGATCTTGTGCACGAGTGGATGAAGTCTGTCGGTGTTGGCGTTCCCGGCTACCAAACGCCAAAGGTTGCCGTTGGGGCCATTGTGCAGAACGAAGAAGACGAGATCCTTCTCGTACAACGTTCTGATTCCGGTGTGTGGTTGTACCCAACCGGTTGGGCCGATATCGGATACTCGCCTGCTGAAGTTGCCGTGAAGGAAGTCAGTGAAGAAACCGGTATCGATTGCGAAGTCGTGCAGTTGCTTGCGGTCTACGACGGTTTGCAGCGGCGGTTCACAAGTGTTCCGCTCTACTCACTTGTGTTTCATTGCCGAGCAACCGGTGGCTCGCTCAATGCGCATCCACTTGAAACTCGTGACGTCGGATTCTTCCCGCTCGACGCGTTGCCGGATATGGCTGTGGGTCATGACCTTTGGGGACCGCTCGCTGCGCATGCGTTTAGCGGTGCAAACGTCGATGTTCACTTCGATCATCCCCGTACGCCGGTTTGGCAAGGAGATCACCTCGTTGTTGATCTCACCGATGAGGACTAGTTCTCAGTCCTGATCGCGAAGGAAACGTTCGACCTCGTCGACAAGACTTTCGCCATCGGTAAATCGATCGGGTTCCTCGTCGTAACGTCGTTCGAGATGCGCGACGTACTCGGTGGTTTCTTCATCCTCGGCAACGAGCAATGACACCTGGTGTTCGTACGCGTCGGTAGCGAACTTCAGCTCCGTCGTATCGATGGTGACATCGAGCAGCCGCGCAGCGCGATCGATGAGCGCAAGCGCTGCCTTTGGTGATGGTGAGGAAGGTACGTAGGTGGGGACTGCCGCCCACAATGCGGCAGAACGAATGCCGACCTCGCTGCACGCGTTGTGCAAAACGCCGGTGATACCAGTTGGTCCTTCGTAACGAGATGGCAGCAGGTCGAGCGCCTTGGTGCTGGCTTCGTCGTAGGTCGCGCCGAAGACTGATACCGGCCGTGAATGCGGCACTTCAGCGAGTAGTGCACCAAACGTGACGACCATGCGAGCGTTCGTCGCAACAGCAACGCCGATGACGTGCTCGCAGAATGTTCGCCACTTGAGCTGCGGCTCGATTCCTGAGAGCAGGATCACATCGACATTGTGAGGGGTCGCGTGTGCTGATCGGAATTCGTTCTTCGGCCAATCGATACGGCGAATCCCGTCGAAATCGACACGAACCTCGGGACGAGTGACGGTGAAGTCGTAGAAGACCTCGGGATCGATATCGGCGAACGTGGTCGCCCCCCACTGTTCGGCGAGGTACTCGATTGCTGTGGTTGCCGAGTCGCCAGCATCGTTCCAGCCACCGAATGCGACAAGGAGCACTGGACCGTCGACATCGGCAGGCTGAGTCCAGCGCAAATGGGGGAGCGAGTGGCCTGAGGTCTCCGGCATTCGCAGAAGGGTATCGGTGTCTACGCTGGACCGATGGCGAACGTGCAGATCATTGAGGCCGCAGAAGTCACCCCGGAACTGGTGGCCGCATTTGAGCGCCTGATTCCCCAATTGTCGTCATCAAATCCGGCGCCAACCGAGACCGAGCTGGCCGCGATCTGCGAGTCAGAAGCCAGCGTGTTGTTGATTGCGGTCGACCGTGAGGCCGAGGATCGGATCCTGGGAAGCCTCACGTTGGCATGGTTCCGCATTCCCACTGGCGTGCGGGCCTGGATCGAAGACGTTGTTGTTGATGAAGCAGCGCGTGGACATGGTGTGGGCGACTTGTTGAACCGTGCGGCGCTGGATCGTGCGCGTGAACTCGGCGCAAAGACGGTTGATCTCACCTCGCGCCCCAGTCGCGAAGCTGCGAACCGTTTGTATCAACGAATCGGTTTCGTCGCCCGCGACACAAATGTGTACCGATACAGCCTGGATTCCTGAGCTCCTCCTCGTCGGGCCATTTGACTATGGCCCTGGTAAAGCCCTTCCTCGTATGCTTGAGAAATGGAACTCACAGCCGCGATCACACACGAAGGTGAACTCTTCGTTGCGCGCTGTCTTGAAGTTGATGTGACGAGTCAGGGCGACTCGATGGACGACGCTCTCGCAAACCTCAAAGAGGCTCTTGGCCTTTACTTCGAGGACGAGAACGAACCGTTCGATCTGAGCCATCCGATCGTCACCACTTTCCAACTCTCTGCGTGAACCCGCCGCTATCAGTTGGTTCCGTAGGTTGCGGCCGAAGAATATATGACTAGGATTCTGGTCATGTCGGAAGTTCTTCCCCTCGCCGAAGTCAAAGCCAAGTTTTCGGAAATGGTGGATCGAGTGGAGCAACAGCACGAACGGATCACGGTCACGCGCAACGGGCGTCCAGCAGCGGTGCTGATGAGCGCCGAAGAACTCGACACTCTTGAGGACACGCTGGAGCTCCTGTCGGATCCATCGTCGATGGCCGAGATCCAGGAAGCACGTCTCGAAGTTAGAGCCGGGAGAACCGTTTCTGCCGACGAGTTGCGCGCGAAATACCTGAGCGAGTGACCAACAAGGTTTGGAGTCTGCGAGTCGCAGCGTCAGCCGAACGACAACTCGCTCGACTCCCCGAACGCATTGCTGCTGCAGTCGTCGAGTTCTTGCTTAGGCCTTTGTGCGAGAACCCGCGACAAGTTGGCCATCCGCTTCAGCAAGAACTCGCCGGACTCTGGTCGGCGCGGCGAGGCGCCTATCGCGTCATCTATGAGATCGACGATGACGAACGAGTCGTCGACGTCCTACGCATCGAACATCGATCCGACGTCTACCGACCTCGATGATGGTTCGATTCGTTTCTAATCAGGGAATGACGACAAACGCGTAGAGGTCCAACTCGACTGCGCCTAGTTCAAACCCAGCCTTTTGGAGGCGTGTGCAGATCAGAGGTCGTCGGTGGCTCGGAGGATCATCTCTGCGGCCTCTTCCTGGGCGGCAAGTTCAGCTTCTTCGGCGGCGCGGCGCGCCTTGTG